>NZ_JAELTK010000026.1:0-69870 GCF_016428765.1 Delftia sp. ASV31 | reverse complement strand
ACCATCGAAGGCGCGGGCGAGCCGCGCGTGGCCGACGACCTGGCCGCCCTGGTGCGCATCCGGGGCCTGCGCGAGGAACTGGACCAGATCCAGCCCGGCGCCGCAGCCGACGGCCTGTGGGCTGGGCACCGCACGCGCACCGACCATGCGCGCAGCGCCTTGAAGGCCAATGCGGCCCTGCTGGCCGCGCGCGCGCAGAAATCCTTCTCGCTCGATGGACTGGAGGCCGTGGCCGAAGGCCATGGCGGTGAGCGCTGGGCGGCCGAAGTGCAGCGCCTGCAGGCCCTGTACCAGATCGACCGCCAGCTCGATGGCTACCTGCCGCTGGCCGATGCCAGCCACGGCCTGTGGCGCGGCCTGGAAACCGATGCCCAGGCCTTGCAGGACGCGCTGGCCTTCGAGCGCGAGCGCCTGCAACTGACGCGGCGGGGCGGCCTGATGGCATCGCACGCCGCCGTGGCCCAGGGCCGCTGTGGCGCGGCACTGCAGCAGGCCCATGCGCAGCTGGCGGCCCGCAGCGCCATCGAGGAACAGCTGCTGGCGCTGGACGATCTGCGCTTGCGCTGCCCCGGCGTCTGGGACGGGCTGGACACGCGCCCGCAAGCCGTGGAGCATGCGCTGCGCCTGCAGGGATCGCTGCAGGCAGGGCTGACCGGGCTGGGCTGGCAGGAGGCCGAACTGGCCCAGGCACGCCAGGCGCTGCACCAGGTGCTGGCCTTGCGCAGCGCCGAGCTGGGCGAGGGCGCCGCGATCGGCATGGCCTGCCAGCAGTTGCTGGACAGCCTGGCCGGCCTGCACGCGGCCATAGACCCCTTCAGCGCGGCGGCAGCCCATGGCGAGCCGCAGCAGCGTGCCCTGGCCCAGCGCACGGCCGAGCAGCTGGCGGCCACAGCGGGTGGCGTGCTGGCCGGGCAGGGCGGCCTGCATGCCTGGTGCGCCTGGCGCAATGCCCAGGCCGCGGCCCGCGCGGGCGGGCTGGGTGCGCTGGCCGATGCCATCGAGTCCGGCAGCCTGGAGCCGGCCCAGGCGCCACAGGCCTTCGAGGTCAACTACGCGCGCTGGTGGCTGGCGCTGGCCGTGGACGAGGACGAGGTACTCAAGCGCTTCGTCTCTGCCGAGCATGAGCGGCGCATTGCCGACTTCCGCGCGCTGGACGATGAATTCACCTCGGTCACGCGCCAGTGGATACGTGCGCGGCTGTGCGCGGGCCTGCCGTCGGCCGACAGCATCCAGCGCAACAGCGAGTGGGGCATCCTGCGGCGCGAGATCACCAAGAAGCGCCAGCACCTGCCGCTGCGCCAGCTGCTGGAGCAGATCCCCTCGGCCGTGCTGCGCCTGACGCCCTGCCTGCTGATGAGCCCGCTGTCCATTGCCCAGTACCTGAGCGCCGAGACCAGCAACTTCGACATCGTCATCTTCGACGAGGCCTCGCAGATCCCCGTCTGGGACGCCATCGGCGCCATGGCGCGTGCCAGGCAGGTCGTCATGGTGGGCGACCCCAAGCAGCTGCCGCCCACCAGCTTCTTCGGCCGCGCCGACACCTCCGACACCTTCGACGACGACACGCAGGGCGTGGAAGGCGACATGGAAAGCATCCTGGACGAGTGCCTGGGCGCCAGCCTGCCCACGCGCAACCTGTCCTGGCACTACCGCTCACGCCATGAAAGCCTGATCGCCTTCAGCAACCACCGCTATTACGGCGGCGGGCTGGTGACCTTTCCCTCGCCCGTCACCGATGACCGCGCCGTCAGCTTCCATGCCGTGCAGGGCCGCTATGAAAAAGGTGGCGCCCGCATCAACCAGCCCGAGGCCAAGGCCCTGGTGGCCGACCTGGTGGCGCGGCTGCAGTCGCCGGGGTTTGCGCAGTCGGGTGCCACCATCGGCGTGGTCACCTTCAACTCCGAGCAGCAAAGCCTGATCGAGGATTTGCTGGACGAGGAGCGCCGCAAGGACCCGGGGCTGGAGCCGTTTTTCTCCGATGCGCTGCTGGAGCCCGTCTTCGTCAAGAACCTGGAAAGCGTGCAGGGCGACGAGCGGGACATCATGTACTTTTCCATCACCTACGGGCCCGATATCTCGGGCGCCGTGTCCATGAACTTCGGCCCGCTCAACCGCGATGGCGGCGAGCGGCGGCTGAACGTGGCGGTGACGCGCGCGCGGCAGGAGCTGCGCATCTTCTCCAGCCTGCGCGGCGAGCAGATGGACCTGTCGCGCACCCAGGCGGCGGGCGTGCGCGACCTCAAGCATTTCCTGGAATTTGCCGAGCGCGGCCCGCGCGCGCTGGCCGAGTCGCACCATGGCAGCCAGGGCGATTTCGACAGCCCCTTCGAGGCCAGCGTGGCCCAGGCGCTGGAGCGCAAGGGCTGGCGCGTGCACACGCAGATCGGCGCGTCCTCATTCCGCGTGGACCTTGGCGTGGTGCACCCGGACCATGCGGGCAGCTACCTGGCGGGCGTGGAGTGCGACGGCGCCACCTACCACCGCTCGGCCACGGCGCGCGACCGCGACAAGCTGCGCGAGCAGGTGCTGCGCGGCCTGGGCTGGCAGATACTGCGCATCTGGTCCACGGACTGGTGGGTCAACCCGGGCGGCACGCTGGAGCGCATCCACGCGGCGCTGACCGCGCTGCTGGAGCAGGACCGGCGCAAGCGTGCGGCCGAGGTTGTTGAGGTGCCGCAGGCGGCCGCAGTCGCCGGGGCAGAGCCACAGCCAGAGACGCCTGAGGCGTCCGAGGCATCCGAGGCCTCCGCGTCCTCCGAGGCATCCGTGGAGGATGGCGAGGCGCAGAAGGCGTGAGGAAACGGGTCTTGAGAAGACGGGTCGCGGGAACGCCGGCGGCCCGCTGCCGGCCGCCGCTTAGTACAGATCCGGCACGTACATGTGCTGGGGAACGGGGTTGCGTGTGTATTCGGGATTGCGCGTGCGCTCGGGCAGCACGATGGCCGGGTGCTCTATCTCTTCGTAGGGCAGCTGGGTCAGCAGGTGGGAGATGCAGTTGAGCCGGGCCTTCTTCTTGTCCACGGCCTGCACCAGCCACCAGGGCGCCTCGGCGATGTGGGTGCGCTCCAGCATGGCTTCCTTGGCCTTGGTGTAGTCCTCCCAGCGGCGGCGGCTCTCGAAGTCCATGGGACTGAGCTTCCACTGCTTGAGCGGGTCGTGCACGCGGCCCAGAAAGCGCAGGTGCTGCTCGTCGTCGGTGATGGAGAACCAGTACTTCACCAGCGTGATGCCCGAGCGCACCAGCATCTTCTCGAACTCGGGCACGGAGCGGAAGAACTCCTCGTACTCCTCGTCGGAGCAAAAGCCCATCACGCGCTCCACGCCCGCGCGGTTGTACCAGCTGCGGTCAAAGAGAACGATCTCGCCGCCCGCAGGCAGGTGGGAGACATAGCGCTGGAAATACCACTGCGTGCGCTCGCGGTCGTTGGGCGCGGGCAGGGCGGCCACGCGGCACACGCGCGGGTTCAGGCGCTGGGTGATGCGCTTGATCACGCCGCCCTTGCCGGCCGCATCGCGGCCCTCGAAGAGAATGACCACCTTTTTCCTGTGGTGCTGCACCCAGTCCTGCAGCTTGACCAGCTCGCCCTGCAGGCGCAGCAGTTCGCGAAAGTAGGTCTGGCGGCTCACGGTGTCGGCACCGTCCAGATCGTCGCCACCGCTGCCCAGGCGGGCGTCGTCTATCTCCATCTCCAGTTCTTCGTCGTAGCTGTCGAGCAGATCGCGTTCGATGCGCTGCATCAGCGAATCATGGTGGTCGGGCAGAAGTTCGTCGTACATGGTGGGGAATCCGGGCGTCCAGGAGTTGGCGCCTGGGATGGTGGCGTGGATGTGTGACGCGGCTGTGACGGTGCGGCTGGGTGAATACCCTGGCACCGCTCGCCTTACCGCCGCCTACAGCCACCCCGCCTTGCGGAACTTGTAGTAAAGCAGGCCGCAAACACCCAGCACGAACAGCAGTGCGGCCGGATAGCCGTATTGCCACTTCAGTTCGGGCATGTTCTCGAAGTTCATTCCCCAGACGCCGAAGAAGGCCGTGCAGATGGCGAAGATACTGGCCCAGGCTGCCAGCCGCTTGGTGACTTCGTTTTCCTCGATGGACACCATGGACAGGTTCACCTGGATGGCCGTGCCCACGGTGTCGCGCATGGTGTCGATCTGGGCGTTGATGCGGCCCAGGTGATCCATCACATCGCGGAAGTAGTCCCTGGAGCCCACGCAGATCTGGGGGACGCGCCCGCCATTGAGCTTGCCCACGGCTTCCAGCAGGGGGGCCACGGCGTGCTTGAGGTCCATGGCGCGGCCCTTGAGTTCATACAGCTGCTTGATGTTGTCGCGCGCCGCGCCCTTGGTGAATATCTGCTGCTCGATCTGCTCCAGCTCCACCTCCAGCGCGTCGATGATGGGAAAGTAGCGGTCCACCACCGCATCCATCAGCGCATACAGCACAAAGCCCGAGCCGTGGCGCAGCAGCTCGGGCTCGCTCTCGCAGCGCTCGCGCACGCCCAGGAAGCCGCGCTTGCTGCGGTTGCGCACCGACAGCACGTAGTTGGAGCCCACGAAGACATCGACCTCGCCGTGGTTGAAGTGGCCGGGCCGCTCGGGCTCTGGCTCCAGCAGGTGCATCACGGCAAACAGCGAGCTGCCGTACTCCTCCAGCTTGGGCCGCTGGTGGCCGTGCAGCGCATCCTCCACGGCCAGGGCGTGCAGGCCGAATTCCTGGCGCATCTCCTCCAGCTCGGCCGGCGTGGCGTCCGCCAGCGCCACCCAGACGAAGCAGCCGGGCCGCTCTATGTAGTTGCTGATATCGGCGACGGGAATGTCCGCCAGCTTGGCCCCGTTTTCGTAGGCGACGCAGTTGATCAGCATGGGAGTTCCCTCGGTAATTCTGGTGCTGGTGATCCTGCCATAACGGGGGAGGGGGAAAAGCCAGTGGCCAAGGTGCCGGCAAAACCGCCAGCAGCCCAGGTTTGCGCATCTGGTAACAATACGTGTATAACCTGTCACGACACTGCTGGGCGCCGCCCGGCGCTTGCGATCCAAGGACTTCGATGATCTTTCGCCAGTGGGGAATTGCGTTGGGTGCGTTGGGCCTGTCGGCCTTGAGTGGTGTATCTGCAGCCGGTGTGCTGGACAAGGTCCAGGCCGGTGGCGCGCTGGTGATTGCGCACCGGGAATCGTCGGTCCCCTTTTCCTACATCGACACGCGCAGCGGCAAGCCCGTCGGTTACGCGCTGGATCTGTGCCTTCGCCTGGCCGAGGCGGTGCGCAAGCAGACAGGCAGGAAGGACATGAAGGTGGAGTTCCTGATGGTCACGCCCGCCAATCGCATGGCCGTGATCGAGCAGGGCAAGGCCGACATGGAGTGCGGCTCGACCACGAACAACGCGCAGCGGCGCCAGACCGTGGCGTTCACGGTCCCCCATTTCATCACCGGCGCCCGGATGCTCGTGAAGGCCGACAGCACCATCAACGCGATGGAGGATCTCAAGGGCAAAAAGCTGGTTTCCACCAAGGGCACCAGCCCGATGGCCCTGGTGACTCAGGCCAACAGGCAGCGCCTCATGGGCATCACCATTGTGGAGGCCCCCGATCACGCGAGGGCCCTGGAGATGGTGGAGAAGGGCGAAGCCGACGCGTTCGTGATGGATGACGTGCTTCTCAACGGGCTGGCCGCTGCACGGCCCGATCCACGTGCCCTGAAGGTGGTGGGCAAGTTCCTGTCCACCGAACCCCTGGCGATCATGCTGCCGAAGGCCGATACCGCGTTCAAGAAACTGGTCGATGAAGAGATGAAGCGGATCATCACCAGCCGCGAAATCCACCCCATCTACGAGAAGTGGTTCCTGCAGCCGATTCCACCCAACTCCACGAATCTGAACCTGCCGATCAGCTACCTGCTGCGCGACTTCTGGAAGTACCCCACGGCGGACATTCTGCTGTAGGCCTGTCTGTGCAGCCGCAGCGCCGCATCGGTCAAGCCGCCAGCGCTTGCTCCCTTGGGCGGGCGGCTGGGGCACCAACCGCTCCCGTCCCCGCCAGCTCCCCCAGCCCGAAATGCCCGCGCAGCGTGCGGCTTTCGTATTCCTCGCGGAACAGGCCGCGCTTGCGCAGGATCGGCACGACTTCGCTGGTGAACAGCTCGAACTGCTGGTTGAGTATGGGCGGCATGACGTTGAAGCCGTCGGCTGCGCCGTGCCTGAACCAGTCTTCGATGATGTCGGCCACCTGTTCGGGCGTGCCGGCCACGGCCAGGTGGCCGCGGGCGCCGGCCAGGCGCTTGAGCAGGCCGCGCAGGGTGAGGCCGTCGCGCAGGCTGGTTTCCACGTAGCCCACGGCGCGGCTGCGCGAGGCTTCGACCTTGTCGGGATCGGGGAAGTCGTCGCGCGTGAGCAGGCGGTCCAGCGGCACGGCCGAGAAGTCGTGGCCGCCAAAGCGTGCGGACAGGCGGGCCAGGCCGACCTCGATGCTGGTCAGGCTGTCGAGCTCTTCCCAGACCTGGCGCGCCTCGTATTCGGTGGAGCCGATGGCGGCGCTGATGCCGGGCAGGATCACGATGTCCTGCGGGCGGCGGCCCAGCCGCTGCGCCTGTCCCTTGATGTCGGCATAGAAGGCCTGGGCCGATTCCCGCGAGCCATGGGCCGTGAAGATGGCCTCGGCCCATTGCGCGGCAAAGGCACGGCCCGATTCGGACTGGCCGGCCTGCACGAAGACGGGCCGGCCCTGCGGGCTGCCGGGCACGTTGAGCGGGCCGCGCGTGCGGATGTATTTGCCCTCGAAGTGGATGGGCCGGATCTGCGATGCGTCGAGGAACTGGCCGGCCGCCGTGTCGTCCAGCAGGGCGCTGGCCGGAAAGCTGCGCCACAGCGCATCGACGGCGGACACGAATTCCTCGGCGATGCGGTAGCGGTCGCCGTGGTCCACGCTGTCGGCCAGGCCGTAGTTCAGGCCCGCATTGGGCGCCCAGGAGGTGACGATGTTCCAGCCTGCCCGCCCCTTGGACAGATGGTCCAGCGAGGCGAACTGGCGCGCCAGCGTGTAGGCATGGCTGTAGGTGGTGGAGGCGGTGCCGATCAGGCCGATGCGCTCGGTGCGCAGTGCCAGTGCCGTCAGCAGCACCAGCGGGTCCAGCAGGCCCGAGGTGATCTGCTGGCCGTTCTCGGGCCCGACCAGGCTGTCGGCCAGGAAGACGGCGTCGAATTTGGCGGCCTCGGCGATGCGTGCGGCATCGACGTACAGCTCCAGGTCGGTGAGTGCCTTGCGGTTGGCGCCGGGATGGCGCCAGGCGCCTTCGTGGTGGCCGCGCGTCATGAGGAACAGGTTCAGGTGCAGTTGCCGAGACATGGGAGCAGTCCTTTGTTGTGTGGGTTGTTTCGCGGGCGGGTCCGGCGTCAGGCGATCTCTGTCTCGACGCCCAGGCTGCGCAGCAAGGTGGCGCGCAGCTGCATGAAGGCAGGATGGTCGGGGCGGCGGGGATGGGGCAGGTCCACGGCGTGGTCCTCGGCGATGCGGCCGTCCCTGAGCACCAGGATGCGGTCGGCCAGCAGCAGGGATTCGTCCACGTCGTGGGTGACGAGGATGACCGTGGGCCGTATGCGCTCGACCAGGCGCAGCAGCAGTCCGTGCATGCGCATGCGCGTGAGCGCGTCCAGCGCGCCGAAGGGCTCGTCGGCCAGCAGCACGTGCGGGTCGCGCAGCAGGCTGCGGGCCAGCGATGCACGCTGCTTCTGGCCGCCCGACAGCGTGGCGGGCCAGGCGCCGGCCTTGTCCTGCAGGCCCACGTCGTGCAGGATTTGCCGTGCTGCGGGCAGCACGGCGCGGGCGTCCAGACCCAGCGTGAGGTTGTCCAGCACCGACAGCCAGGGCAGCAGGCGCGCGTCCTGGAACAGCACGGAGACATTGCCCTGCGCACTGGCCGCGCCGCTGGACT
Organism: Delftia sp. ASV31; assembly: GCF_016428765.1. Taxonomy (NCBI): domain Bacteria; kingdom Pseudomonadati; phylum Pseudomonadota; class Betaproteobacteria; order Burkholderiales; family Comamonadaceae; genus Delftia; species Delftia sp. ASV31. Next base: position 61,943 of record NZ_JAELTK010000026.1, on the reverse strand, counting down.
GCGCATGCCCGTCCAGCCCGGCGAGCGCGCGCAGCAAGGTGGTCTTGCCCGAGCCGGACTCGCCCAGCAGGGCCACGAACTGGCCCGGGGCAATGTCCAGGTCGATGGCGTCCAGCACGTTCTTGCCGCCAAAGTTGCGCGTGAAGCGCTGCAGCCGCACGGCGCCCGGGGTGGGGTGATGGCTCATGATCCCAGCGACCTCCGGTAGGACAGCACATGCGCCTCGATGCGGCGCACCACGGCGTCGGACAGCAGGCCCAGCAGGGCGTAGATGAGGATGCCCACCACGATCACATCGGTCTGCCCCCAGTCGCGGGCGCGGTTCATGAGGTAGCCGATGCCGGTCTGCGTGTTGATCAGCTCCAGCACCACCAGCGCCGTCCAGCACAGCGACACGGCAATGCGCAGGCCCACGAAGAAGCCCGGCAATGCGCCCGGCAGCGCCACCTTGCGGATGAATTCGGCGCGCGACAGGCCCAGGGTCTGGGCCAGCTCCACATGGCCGATGTCGATGCCGCGCAGGGCCGCGTGGGTGTTGATGTAGACGGGCACCAGCACGGCCGTGAAGATCAGGAAGATCTTCATGGACTCGCCAATGCCCAGCCAGATGATGGCCAGGGGAATCAGCGCCAGCGTGGGCACGGCGCGCTTGATCTGCACCAGGCCGTCGAGCAGGGCCTCGCCCGTGCGCGTCAGGCCCGAGGCCAGGGCCAGCAGCACGCCAGCCACCACGCCCAGCAGCAACCCGCTGTAGGCACGGCCTGCCGATGCCAGCAGGTGGGGCAGCAGGCTGCCGTCGGCCACCATGCCGTAGCCGGCGACCAGGGCCTGCGAGGGTGCGGTCAGCGTCTCGGGCGACAGCCAGCCCAGGCGCGAGGCCGCCTCCCACAGCACCAGCAGCAGGCCGGGGCCCACCAGCAGCGCGCCCTGCGACAGGCGCGCGGGCACCAGTTGCACGGCGGCCCGGGTGGCGGGCGCGTATTGAGCGGTGGCTGCGGTGGCCGGTGCCAGACCGGCCGTGTTGATGTCCAGTTGCGCTTGCGTCATCGTGTGTTTTCTGGCCGGTTCATCGGTTGGCCACGATCACGCGGTCGTAGGTGGACACGAAGGAGCCGGCCGCATCCAGCCGCTGCGGCAGGCTGCCGGCGGCGTGCAGGATGTCGATCAGCTTCTGGTGGTGGGGTTGCGCCTCGGCGGCCGTCTGGAACAGCAGGTCGGACTGCGATGCCAGGATGGCCGCCGTGCTCTCCGCATCGATGCGCTGGAACTGCGTGTAGTAGTGGCGGCCCCATTCCTGCTCGTGGCCATTGCTCCACTTGCCTGCGCGCACGAAGGCGCCCAGGAAATCGACGATGGCCTGGGACTTGGCCGGGTCGGCCAGCACGTCGGGCCGTGCGTAGATGTACGAGGTGGCGGGCAGCAGCACGCGCTCCTGCGGATCGGGCACGGGCCGCGCGCCGATCTGCTTGCCCAGGCGCGTGACATGGGGCTCCATGAGCACGGCCACGTCCACGGCCTTGGCGCGCAGCGCGTCGTTGAGTTCGGCCACGCGCAGGTTGACCAGCTTCACGTCGGCCAGCGTCAGGCCCGCGCGTGTCAATGCCTCGATCAGGAAGACCTGGCGGCCCGAGCCTTCCACATAGCTCAGGCGCTTGGCGCGCAGGTCGGCCAGGCGCTCTATGCCTGCATCGGCACGCTGCACCAGCCGGTACTGGGCGCGCTCGCGCGTGAAGGTGGCGATGATGGGCAGCTGCACACCGGCGGCGCGCGCCTGGATGGGCGGCGTGTCGCCCACATAGGCAATGTCCAGCGCGCCTGCGCGTATGGCCTCGAAGATGGCCGGGCCGCCCGCGAAGTTGGGCAGCTCCAGCTGAAAGCCCAGGCGCTTGCGCTCGCCGCTGGCATCCAGCAGGTGGCGCAGCAGCTCGCTCTGGTCGGCGACGACCAATCGGGTCCTGGGGTCGGCCGCAGCCCGCGCGGCGGTGGTGGAAGCCAGGGCGGCAGCGGCCAGCAGAGAAGGGCCGGCCAGCAGGAAACGACGCTTGTTCACGCGCTCCATCCTCAAAAGATTGCAATGGGATGGATGCTAGTTAGCGTGCTTCAGTTGTGAAAATACCGATTCCGTATTTGCAAACGCGCGCCACGCACATGGGCGTGGCGCGGGGGAGGTTCAGCCGAACACCGGGCGCATGAAGCTGCGCTCGTAGCTCAGGATGCAGCGCGTGTCCTCCGCGTAGCGGAAGGCGGCCTGGCACTCGGGGTCCTGCATGGACTTGATGCGGTACTCCTCGTACAGCGCCATGCTGGGGAAGCTGAACATGGCCAGCGCCACATTGTTGGCGCCTTCGGACGGCAGGAAGTAGCCGTGGTGCTTGCCGCCGAATTTCTCGACCAGAGGAATCCAGGTCTTGCCGTACTCCTCGAATTCCTTGGCCTTGAACGGGTCGATGATGTAGCGCAGGTAGCAGGTGATCATGTCTGAAAAGAGAAGGGAAGCGAAGCCTAGAGTTTGAACGATGCCGTCAGGCGGGAGAGCTTCTCCGACTCCTGCTGCAGCACCTGCGTGGCGGCCGAGGACTGCTCCACCAGTGCGGCGTTCTGCTGGGTCACGCGGTCCATGTCGGTCACGGCATGGCCCACCTGCTCGATGCCGGTGCTTTGCTCGCGGCTGGCCGAGGCGATCTCGGTCACGATGCCTGTGATGTTGCGCACCGTGGTGACCACTTCGCGCATGGTCTGCCCGGCCTGGTCCACCAAGGTGGCGCCGGCATCCACACGCTCCACCGAGGCCTGGATCAGCGTCTTGATCTCGCGCGCGGCCGAGGCGCTGCGCTGCGCCAGGGTGCGCACCTCGCCCGCCACGACCGCGAAGCCGCGCCCCTGGTCGCCAGCGCGCGCAGCCTCCACGGCCGCGTTCAGCGCGAGGATGTTGGTCTGGAAGGCGATGCCGTCGATCACGCCGATGATGTCCACCACGCGGCGCGACGAGGTATTGATCTCGCCCATCGTGCTCACCACCTGGTCCACCACGGTGCCGCCGCGCTCGGCCACCGCGCAGGCGCCCGAGGCGATCTGGCTTGCCTGCTGCGCGTTTTCCGCGTTCTGGTGCACGGTGGCGGTCAACTGCTCCATGGACGCCGCCGTTTCCTCCAGCGAGCTGGCCTGCTGCTCCGTGCGCTGCGACAGGTCCAGGCTGCCCGTGGCGATCTCGCCGGCCGAGCGGTGGATGATGCCCGCCGTGTCATGGATGCGCGTCACCAGTTGGCGCAGCTGCTCGCTCATGCGCTGCACCGCCGCGATCACGCTGCCTTCCGGTGCGTGCGATGTCCCCTCCAGCCCGGTTTGCGACAGATCCCCGGCGGCGATGCGGTTGGCGATCGCTGCTGCTACGGCCGGCTCTCCGCCGATGGCCTGGAGCACGCTGCGCGTGACCATCCAGGCAATCAACGACAGCAGTGCGCCCAGCACCGCCAGCGCCGCCACCGACTTGATGATGGTGGCGATGAAGGCCTGCTGGATGTCGTCCACATAGTCACCCGCGATCAGGTCCCAGTTCCAGGAGGTGGATCGCTTGGCATAGGCCAGCTTCTCGCTGGGCTCCTTCGCGCCGGGACGGGGCCACCAGTAGGTGAGGTAGCCGTTGCCCTGGGCAGAAGCGCCCACGGCGGCAATGTTGCGGTAGAGGTAGCTGCCCTTGGCGTCCTGGAAGCCGGCCATGTTCTTGCCATTGATGCCCGGGCTTGCGGGGTTGTTCAGCACCACGGAATCCGTCGTGATGCTGGTGATGTAGCCCGCACCACCGGCATAGCGCAGCTGCCCCACGCGGGCAATGGCCGTGGCCTTGGCGTCTTCTTCAGGCAGCTTGCCGGCCTTGGCCTCTGCCGCAATGGCGGCAATCAGGCTGTCTGCCGAATCGACAAAGTCCCGCAGCGCCTGCTGCCGGGCCTCATAGGCCTTGCTGCGTGCCTGGTAGGCGTTGAACAGGGTCAGCGCAAGCAGCGCCAGCAGGCAGAAAACCAGCGGAGCCAGCAGTTTCTGGCGAAGGGACAGGGCAGGCATGGAAGCGGGTTCGAAGAAGAGGCAGGGACGCCGTGAATGCTACATAAACTTCTTCTTTGGTTTCATGTGTTTACAAATTTTTCCGCGCTCGCACAGTGCCGGCGCGGCCCCGTTTCTGCCGAACCTGTCCTGCCGCTGCCAACCACGGCACCAGCGCGTGCACCGCGCCGCCAGGTTTCCGGTCCTGCCATCACAAGGGAGAATCAACCCATGCAAGAAACTCCGCCCCCCGCCGCCCAGCCCCGCAATCCGCTGCACGGCGTCACGCTCGAAGCCATCGTCCGTGCCCTGGAGGCCCGCTATGGCTGGCCTGCCCTGGCACGGCAGGTTCCGGTGCGCTGCTTCACGCTGGACCCCAGCGTCAGCTCCAGCCTCAAATTCCTGCGCAAGACGCCCTGGGCGCGCGAGAAGGTGGAAGCGCTCTATCTGGACATGCTGCGCAAGGACAGGCGCAGGCCCGCTTCCACAGACTGAAGGCGCAAGCCGGATGCCACCGGACAAGATGTCCAGTGCGCAGGCACAGGCTGTGCCTATCATCGGCACCGTCTCCGATCCCGCAACCCTTTCAGACACCACCATGACCCAGAGCCAGAACCCTGTCGCCGTGATTGCCTCCGCCATGAAGACGCACGGCATCGTGCCTGCGGATTTCGACATCGCCTCCATCGAGGACGAGTACGCCTTGATGGCGGCACTGCGCCAGCACACCAAGGCCGCCCAGGTCAAATTGTTCGATGGCGGCATTGGCGAAGACAACGAGGCCGACGAAGACTACGTGGCCCTGCTCAAGCGCTTCGCCAAGGCTTGCGGTGGCGCCATCGGCTATGAGGGCATCGAATCCGGCATGGAGGGCGACACCGTCACGCTGCGCTTCCAATCGGGCGGCCAGGAGCACAGCTGGTCCTTCGAGCAGGACGGTGACCGCGTCAGCGAGGAGTTCCTGGACTTCATCATTGACCACTCCAAGTCCTGCACGGCGGGGGAGTTCATCAATCTGCTGGACGAGAACTCGCTGCTGACAGGCTTTGTGCCCAAGGACATCTCCAGGCTGCTGTACGAGCACGACATCGTTTACTGAGTGCGGATGGCGGTGGCGGCGCACCCGCCTCGACTTCACATCACGCGCACGCCCAGCCCGCCCACCAGCTCGGCAGCCTGCTCATGCGAGATCAGGCTGCCCTTGAAATGCTGGCTGAGCGAGGCAATCGTCAAGCCGCGCAAGTCCGCCGAGCGCAGGTCCGCGCCATCGAACCGGGCATTCTTGAGATGGGCATCGCGCAGGCTTGCCTTGTGGAAAACGGCATCGCGGAAGTCGCAGCCGGCCAGATCGGCATCGCTGAAGTTCAGGCCCTCCAGCGTTTTCTTGCGGAAGGACATGCCGCGCAGATCGGCACCAATCAGCAGGGACTCTTGAAAATCAATGCCCAGGGTTTGCGCACCGCCAAACCTGGCGCCGGTCAGCTTGACTTCAAGAAAGCGCGCTGAGGCCAGCTTGGCCAATTCCCAGTTGGTGTTGTTCAGGTCGCTCTGGCAAAACAGGGCGTCCGTCAGGTTGGCCAGCCGAAAATCGGCGCGGCCCGCCTTGCAATGCAGCCAGCGGGTGCCGGCCAGTTGGCAGCTTTCAAAGCAGGTGTCGGCAAAACTGCACTCCACAAATTGCGCGCCCTGCAAATCGAGTTGATAGAGATTCAATCCATCGAATTCGCATTGCTCGAAAACCAGGCCATGAGAGGCTTCTTGTTTCAATAGCTCCGATAGACTGTCCTGATCAAGAATCTGATTGACGATGGTTTTTGTGGAAGGCGTTGTATGCATGGTCAATATCAGGCATGGCGTATTTCAGAAAGGCTGGGCAGTGTATGGCCTTGCCGCGCCCAGGTGTGAAATGCCCTTGGGATTTTCCAAGGGCATGCATTGCACAGTTTGACGGATGAAAAAACCTGTGAGCACACGGTTTGCGGGCTGCTTCCGGCGCCGGTTCCGCCCTCCAGGAAGGGCGGAGCCGGCGTGCCCATGTCACCCGTGGCTGCTTACCGGGAGCTTGCTGGCCGGGGGCTTGCTGACCAGCTGGCGGCTTGGCGGACATGCATCTGTCGAAAAACCCTTACAGGAAGATGCCATTTGATATTACAAATTGTGTCTCGTGTGGCGAGGGCATCAGTGAATAATCTGTAGAAAAACATGGTTGGTACACCATCTGTATTTGCACCAATGCAGTTCCCTGGCAGCCTCAACGAATAATTTATTTGAAATCCAGCAAATATCTATGACCGGAATTATCCAGCAAACACTCCAAAATGATATTGATGCCTTGATCCATGATTGGATGGTCCAGGCCAGCGTGGGTGATTCCACGCTCGGAAAGAATGCTGAAAAAGAAGCGCGCGGGATTATCAACGCCATTGTGGGCGCCTTCGCCTGCGGCGCCGATCCGCAAAGGTTTTCGGACGAGGGCTGGAATCCCGCGCGGCGCCTGCTGGCCGAGCTGTCCCGCACCCGCGCCGCCCAGGGCCAGCGTGCCGGTGAAACCAGCCAGTTCATCCTGTCGCTGAAAAAGCCGCTGTTCGAGCACATCCAGCGCGGGCTGTCGGGCGATCCTGCTGCGGCCATCCAGGAAATCTGGAGGGCCACCGTGCTGGTGGACAACATGGCCCAGCACACGGTCAGCAGCTTCCAGCAGGCACGCGAGGAGATCATCATCCGCCAGCAGGAAGAGCTGCTGGAGCTGTCCACCCCCGTCGTCAAGCTGTGGGAGGGGGTGCTGGCCATTCCGCTGATCGGCACGCTGGACAGCAACCGCACCCAGGTGGTGATGGAATCCCTGCTGCAAAGCCTGGTGTCGACCGAGTCGGAGCTGGCCATCATCGACATCACCGGCGTGCCCACGGTGGACACGCTGGTGGCCCAGCACCTGCTGCGCACCGTCACGGCCATTCGCCTGATGGGCGCGGAATGCATCATCAGCGGCATCCGGCCCCAGATTGCCCAGACCATCGTGCATCTGGGCATCGACATGCGCGACATCACCACCAAGGCCACGCTGGCCGAGGCGCTCAAGCTGGCCATGGGCAAGACCGGCTGGCGCATCACCCGCCAGACACAGGAGTGAGCCATCCATGGACCGCATTCCAATCCTGCGCATGGGCGATGTGCTGCTGGTTTCCATCCAGATCGACATGCAGGACCAGACGGCGCTGGCGCTCCAGGACGACCTGGCCGAGCGCATCGCGAGCACGGGCGCCAGCGGCGTCATGATCGATATCTCGGCGCTGGAGGTGGTGGACTCCTTCGTCGGGCGCATGCTGGTGACCATCTCGGGCATTGCCCGCATCCTGTCTGCCGCCACTGTCGTGGTGGGCATGCAGCCTGCCGTTGCAATCACCCTGGTGGAGTTGGGCCTGTCCCTTGGCGGGGTCAGGACGGCGATGACCGTCGAGAGGGGAATGGCCCTTTTGCGGGCCCAGCAGTCGGGAGCCACCCTTGGAACATGATCGCAGCGGCCAAATGCCGTTACAAAACGAGCAGCAGATTGTCGCCACGCGCCAAACGGTGCGCTCGCTTTGCCAGATGCTGAAGTTCTCGCTGGTCGATCAGACGAAGATGATTACCGCTGCAAGCGAGCTGTCCCGCAATACGCTGATTCATGGAAAAGGTGGCCACATGAACTGGGCCATCATCGAAGTCAATGGAAAACAGGCCTTGCAATTGATTTTTGAAGACACAGGGCCTGGAATCAAGGATCTGAAAATGGCCATGACTGATGGCTTCACCACCGGCACGGGAATGGGCCTGGGCCTGCCGGGAAGCAAGCGGCTGGTGAATGATTTCAAGATAGAAACCGAGCTGGGCCAGGGCACACGAGTGAGTATCACCAAGTGGAAGTAATCCGGGGCTGGACCCATCGTTCATTTCCAATAGGCGATGCGAGCCGTGTGGGCGAAGTCAGGCGCCATGTGGTTGCACTGGCCTCCGACATGGGCTGGGGCGACGAGGACATGGGCCGTTCTGCGCTGGTGGCGACCGAGCTGGCCACCAACCTGGTGCGGCATGCCCGGGACGCTGAAATCTGGATAGCCGCGCGGCCGCCCATGCATGACATCGAAATCATCTGTGTCGACCGCGGCCCGGGCATCGAGGACATTGCCACCGCCATGCAGGACGGGGTGAGCACCGGCTCGGGCTCGCCGGGCACGGGCCTGGGGGCCATCTCCAGGGTGGCAGACGACTTCTTTGTCGTCTCCGAAGCCACCGGCACGGTGAGCCTGGCGCGGCTGCGCGAAGGCCGCAGGGCGCCGTCGGCACTGTCGCTGCGCATGGGCGCCGTTTGCCTGGCCGTTGCGCCCGAGACCATCAGCGGCGACGCCTGGGCGGTCAGGTCGGGCGCGGGGCTGGCCGAGGTGCTGGTGGCCGATGGCCTGGGCCATGGACCGCTGGCGGGCGAGGCGGCCCGTGCGGCGGTCGATGTCTTTGCGTCGCAGAACGGGAACGGGAACGAGAACCGGAACGTCGGTGCCGATGCCGCCATGCCGCTGGAGGAGTTCGTGGCCCAGGCCCATGCAGCGCTGCGCGGCACGCGCGGGGCGGCCCTGTTGGCGGTGCGCTTCGGCGCACAGGCCGTGCACAGCTGCGGTGCGGGAAACATCAGTGGCAGGCTTTTCAATGGCGTGGCCAGCCTTTCCCTGAGCAGCCAGCACGGCACGGCAGGTGTACAGATCTCGCGGCCCAGGGTGGCCGACTGCTCCAGCCTTGACCATGGCGTTCTGGTGCTGCACTCCGACGGCGTGTCTGCCCGCTGGAAGCATGAGGACTATGCGGGCCTGCTGGGCAGGGACCCCGGCCTGCTGGCCGCCTGCCTTCTCTGGCACAACACCCGCAGCAGGGATGACGCCACCGTGGTCGTCCTCAAGGCCGAGGAAGCGCAATGAACGAAGACGATCTCAAAGCCGAACTGGAACTGTGCCGCGCCGAGATCAGGTCCTTGCGCGAGGAGCTGGACGAGACCAATCGCGGCGTGGTCGCGCTCTACGGCGAGCTGGATGTGCAGGCCGAGAAGCTGCGCAAGGCCACCGAACTCAAGAGCCATTTCCTCTCCTACATGAGCCATGAGTTCCGCACGCCCATAGGCGCCATCCGCAGCAACGCGCGCCTGCTGCTGGACCATGTGGATGGACCGCTCACCACCGAGCAGACCCGGCAGGTCGGCTTCATCCAGGAAACCGCCGCCGAGTTTTCCGAGATGGTCAACGACCTGCTCGACCTGGCCAAGATCGAGGCGGGCCGCCTGGAAATCTCGCCGGGCTGGTTCGAGATGATGGATTTGTTTGCTGCCTTGCGCGGCATGTTCAAGGCCATGGCGGACAACGTGGAGTTGAGCCTGGTGTTCGAAGAGCCCGGTGACCTGCCGCGCTTCTACACCGACAACCGCAAGCTCTCGCAGATCCTCAGAAACTTCATCTCCAATGCGCTGAAATTCACGCCGCAGGGTGAGATCAAGGTGTCGGCAGAGCTGGTGGGGGACATGCTGGTGAAATTCTCGGTGGCGGATACCGGCATAGGCATCGCCTCGGAATTCCACGACGCGATTTTCAATGACTTCACCCAGGTCGATTCACCCATCCAGAAGCGCCTGCGGGGCACGGGCCTGGGCCTGGCCCTGTCCAAGCAACTGGCACAGCTTCTGGGGGGCTGGGTGGAAGTGCAAAGCGCCCTGGGCGAGGGCTCGACCTTCTCCGTGATCGTTCCCGCGCATCTTCCGGTCGATACCAAGGATCTGAAGGCCTGATACGGCCAAGCCGGTCTTCATCCCATCAAAAACAACAGGAACATCATGCCCAAGAACACGACTGGAATGATTCTTCCCTCATTCGACCGAAGCCTGCACACCATTCTTGTCGTTGACGACAACCCTGCCACGCGCTACTCCACGGCACGGGTCATCAGGGCGGCGGGATTCCAGACGGTCGAGGCGGAAACCGGGGAAAAGGCCATTGCCCTGTCGGAGACCGGCGTGGCCGCCGTGGTGCTGGATGTGCACTTGCCCGATATCTCGGGCTTCGACGTATGCCGCACCATCCGCGGTGCGCGGCACACCAGCCTGATTCCCGTGGTGCACCTGTCGGCCGAGTATGTGCAAAGCAACCACCAGGTGGCGGGCCTCAACGCCGGGGCCGACGCCTACATGGTGCACCCCGTGGAGCCGCAGCTGCTGATCGCCACGCTGCATGCCCTGATCCGCGCACGCCTGGCGGAAGACGGGCTGCGCCGCAGCGAGTCACGTTTTCGCGCCATCTATGACCAGGCGCCGGCGGCCATGATGCTGGTCAGCGCCGACGGCCTGATCAGCGATGCCAACTCCCAGGCGCAGGCACTGCTGCAGCGCGGCATTGACGACGTGGCGGGCAAGCCGCTGATCGGCTTTGTTCCGCAGGCCGTTCGGGAAAAAGCTGCGCAGCAATTGGCAGAAGACCCCGAAAAGTCCTGGCGCGGCGAGTTCCCCATCCTCCCGGCAGACGGGCAGGAGCGCCTGATCTCCTGGAAGTTCTCCGATCCCATCGAGCCCGGCATCCGCCTGGCCGTGGCCCAGGACCTGACGGAGTCCCTGGAGTTCGAGAGGCAGCGCCAGCAGATGCTGGAGCAGGAGCAGGCGGCGCGCGTGGCCGCAGAGCGCATCAGCCGCACCAAGGATGATTTTGTCGCCGTGCTCTCGCATGAACTGCGCACGCCGCTGTCCCTGCTCAACGGGGGCACGCATTTGCTCAAGCGCGCCAACCTCAGCGAGGCCATGCTCAAGAAAGGCATAGATGCCATCGAGAAAGGCGTGAAGGCACAAAGCCGCATCATTGCGGACATTCTGGATATCTCGCGCCTGACGACGGGAAAACTCAATCTGCACCGCGAGGAGGTCAATGTCTGCTCATTGGCCGTGCAAAGCCTGGAGCCGTTGCGCGACAACGCCGCCGACAAGAACATCACCCTGCAGTTCGAGGCGCCGTCCGATGACATCATGGCGTGGATCGATGTCACGCGATTCCAGCAAATCCTGTGGAACCTGGTCTCCAACGCCATCAAGTTCTCCAATGCGCGCAGCGTGGTGAAGGTGGGCCTTGAAATCAGGGACGAAAGCCTGGTGATGAGCGTGGCGGACGAGGGCGTGGGCATCGCGCCTGAATTTCTTCCGCATGTCTTCGAGCGCTTCTCGCAGGCCTCCGCCCCCGCCACCCGTGGGCATTCCGGCCTGGGATTGGGGCTGTCCATCGTCAAGCACCTGGTGGAGCTGCATGGGGGCACCGTGCGTGCCCACAGCGAAGGCGTGGGCCGTGGCGTCACCATGCGGGTGGAGATTCCGCTGCACGAGGCGAGCGCCTCCCAGGCCGACCCGATGAATGCGCATCTTGAAAATGGCGAATCCCTGGAAGGCAAGGACATCGTCATCGTTGAAGACAATGCGGACACCAGCGAAATGCTGAAAGTGGTGCTGACCGACCAGGGCGCCACCGTCAGGAGCGCCGAGAACTTCGACCAGGCCATGGCCCTGGTCCAGGCGCAGTGGCCCAGCCTCATCGTCAGCGACATAGGGCTGCCGGGAAAGGACGGGTTCCAGCTGGTCAAGGCCCTGCGCGAAGCGGAGGCCGCGCACTTTGGCGGAACAAGACAGGTGAAGATCGTGGCGCTTAGCGCCTTTGCCCGGGAGCAGGACCGCACCCAGGCGCTGCAGGCGGGCTTTGACCACTATCTGGAAAAGCCGCTGCAGCCGCACCTCCTCATCCGGGTGCTGCTGGGGCAGGGCTGATCGTCTGGCCCAGCGCCTGGGCCAGGAACTCGGCCGTGACGCGCACCCTTGTCGTGCGCTGCAGATCGGGGTGCATGACCTGCCAGACCTCGTAGTCGTCCGAGCGCTGGCGCTGGGGCCAGATGCGCAGCAGGCCTTCGCGCTCGCCCATGCTCACGGGCATTTCGCCCAGGCCGATGCCGGCCGCCACGGCCTTGCGCACCAGCAGGCTGGAGTTGGCAGCCATGGCAATCCGGGCCTGGCGCGCGGGCACATCGACCATGGTGGGAACGGGCCGCTGTTCCAGAAAGGGGCCATAGACCACGAGGTGGTGGCCGCGCAACTCGTCCTCTGCCGACGGCTGGCCAAAGCGCGCCACGTAGGCAGCGCTCGCAAACAGTCCCACGGGCCAGGCGACCACGCGGCGCACCACCAGCTCGGGTGCCTCGGGGCGAACGTTGCGAAACGCGATATCGGCCTGGCGGCGGCCCAGGTTCAGCATGTGCGTGGACACCTCCAGATCCACGCGGATGCCGGGCCAGCGCTGCTGCAGGCGCTCTATGGCGGGCAGCAGGAATTCGGTGGCGATCGAGTCGGTGCTGGTCACGCGCACCAGGCCGGCCGGGCTGTCGTCCAGCCCCTCGATGCGCGTGCGCAGGTCCAGCGCCGCGCCTTCCATGCGCCGCGCGGCGCCCAGCGCGGCCTCGCCGGCGGCGGTGAGCAGGTAGCCATCCCTGGCGCGCAAAAACAGCTTGCTGCCCAGCTCGGCCTCCAGCGCGTTCAGGCGCCGGCCCACGGTGGCCTGGTCCACGCCCAGGCTGCGCGCGGCGGCGCGCAGGGAGGGCGTGCGCGTCAGCGCGAGGAAGATGCGGGTGTCATCCCAGTTCATGGTGGTTTTGGTGATGCAGATTTGCAGCACTGTAGAGCGAAATCGCTGCGTTTGAGCGGCTTGGAGCGGTCGTAAGCTTTGGGTATCGGACCTTCAACCCTTTTTTGAATACTCATTGCGCAATGAAAGACAGCACAAGCATGCAAGCCATTGTTTTCGACGACTTCGGCGGCCCCGAAGTGCTCGTGGCCCGCGACGTGGCCCGGCCCGAAGTCCGGCCCCATGACCTTCTGGTGCGCAACGCCGCGATTGGCGTGAACCGGGCCGATGTATCCCACCGCAAGGGCGCCTATGGCCGCGCCCACTTTGGCGAATCCGACCTCATGGGCCTGGAGATCGCCGGCACCGTGGTGGAGGTGGGCGCGCAGGTGCAGGGCTTTGCCGTGGGCGACCGCGTCATGGGCATCGTGGGCGGCGGCGCCTATGCCGAGCTGTCGCGTATCGACCACCGCATGGCCATGCATGTGCCCGAGAGCCTGTCGCTGACCGACGCCGGCGCGGTGGCCGAAGTCTTCGTCACCGCGCATGAGGCGCTGTTCCACCTGGCCAGCCTGCAGCCCGGCGAATCGGTGCTGATCCACGCGGCGGGCAGCGGCGTGGGCTCGGCGGCCGTGCAACTGGCGCATGCGGCCGGCGCGCGCGTGTTTGCCACGGCCAGCGGCGACAAGCGGGACGCCGTCACGGGCCTTGGCGCCGATGTGTTCATCGACTACCGCAGCGAAGACTTCCAGGCCGTGGTGGCCGACAGGACGGGCGGCAAGGGCGTGGATGTGGTGGTCGATTTCATTGGCGCCCCCTACCTGGAGCGCAATATGCGTTCGCTGGGCATGGGCGGGCGCATGGTCTGCGTGGGCCTGCTGGGCGGCGCGCTGGCGGCGGCCGTGCCCATGGATGTGCTGCTGTACAAGCACCTGCGGATCTTCGGGACGGTGATGAAGTCGCGCCCGCCCGAAGTCAAGCAGGCCATGGTCCAGCGCTTCGCCCAGCGCTGGCTGCCCGCGCTGGCGGCCGGCACCATCCGCCCGGTGATCGACAGCACCTACCCGCTGGCCGAGGCCGCGCAGGCGCACCGGCGCATGGAATCGGGCCAGAGCGTGGGCAAGCTGCTGCTGATCCCCGAGCAGACCGGACAGTAAGGCGCCTGCCCGGGGCGCGCACCCCCTGGGCAGGAATCCTCAAGTTCTGCAATATTCCAAGTCTCCGGATGCGCGCGGCCCTGCGCGCATCCAGTCTCTCAACCAGGAGCGATGACCACGGCCGCCCTCCCGCGCCGACATCGAGCCGCCTCTCCAGGAGATATCCATGATTGTTGAAATTGCCGAGCTGAGGGTCGATCCCGCCAGACACGAGGAATTCGGCCAGGCCCTGACCCAGGCCGTGGCCGACGTGCTGTCCAAGGCCGGTGGATACCGTGGGCACAGCATTCTTGCCTGCATGGAAACGCCCGGCCGCTACGTGCTGCAGGTGAACTGGGAGACCCTGGAAGACCACACCGTGGGCTTTCGCGAGTCACCCGCCTTCGCGCAGTGGCGCGCCATCATCGGCCCGTACTTTGCGCAGGCACCGCATGTGGAACATTTCGTGGTGAAGGATGCGCGGGCGAACTGAGCCTGGCGTCTGCGGCCGCGCCGCCTGCCCGTCTTGGGCGTGGCGGGCGTGGCAGGCGCTGGGGGAGGGCTTGCGTTGGCTTGCGCAGCGCACCTGGCTCGTGCGAGCAAGGGCTGCGCACGCACTCAGCCCAGCTTGTGCCGTGTCCTGAGCAGTCCCACACCCAGCGCGATGAAGGTGCCGCCCACGATGCGGTTGAACAGCTTGGCGTGTGCCACCAGGTGGCCCTTGATCAGGGAGATGAGCAGCACGTAGCAGGCGTGCGAGATCAGGGCGCAGACCGCGAAGGTGGTGGTCAGCACCAGGTACTGCGTGAGCAGCGGCTCGCCCGGGACGACAAACTGGGGAAACAGCGCCGAGAAGAACAGGATGGCCTTGGGATTGGTCAGCGACACGCCCATGCCCTGGGCCACCAGTTGCCAGTTCCTGCGCTCGCGCCGCTGGGTGGGGGCCAGGCCCGCATCGCTGCCCAGCAAGCCGTCCTTGCTGCGCCAGCGCTTGACGCCCAGCCAGATCAGGTACATGGCGCCCGCCACCTTCATGACCAGAAATGCATGGGCCGACATGGCGAGGATGGTCCCCATGCCGATCATCGCCAGCCCGGACACCACAAAGATGCCGACCGAGCTGCCCAGCGAGCTCAGTGCCGTTCGCCTTGCGCCCACGTCCACCGAGTTGGAGATGGCCAGCAACACGGCGGGGCCGGGGGTGAAGCACATCAGCAGCGAGACGCCGCAGAAAACAAGCCAGTGGGCGATGGTCATGATCGGGGGGAGGTCGGTGGGGGAAGACAGCCAACATTCTCGTGCAATTGGGGGGTCTTCGCGGCCTTGGCATTGCCAATGGCACCGGCCCGTGCAAACAGCTGCATGGCCCAGCCCGCGCAGGCCGCCGCACAGGCCCAGACCAGCCCCCAGCCCTGGGCCGACAGCAGATGCGGTATGGCCAGGGGCACCAGAAAGCAGACCGCGAACACGGAGGTATTGGCCATGCCCAGCGCCGTGCCCGCGCGGGCCGCACCGGCCAGCCCGGCCAGCTGCGTGTAGGCCACGCCATGCCAGGCGGACACGCAGATGCCGCAGATGCCCAGCATCACCATGAGAGCCACACCCATCGCAGCAGACCCGGCCGGGTGGCCGGCCCAGCTCAGGACCGCAAGGCCCGCGAACAGCGCCAGGGTGAGCTGGCAGCAGGCGCGCAGAAAGGCAGGCCTGTTCCGGTGCCTGTCGGTCCAGCGGCCGCTCCAGATCCGCAAGGCCATGGAAGCCAGTTGCACGACCGACATGAGGGCCGCTGCCGCGCCCAGCCCCAACTGGGCATGGTCATGCAGGAACACCGTACCGAAGGACAGCACGGCGAACTGCGGGGCGCACAGGATGCCGATGCCGGCGGCCATGCGCCAGGCCTGCAGATCGCTCAATGGGCCGGGTGTGGGGGTTGCGGCGCGGTCCGGCGCAGCGGCCTTGCCTCGAAGCGGGGACTGCGGCGGCTCCTGAATCCACAGCGCGGCGAATGCGGCAGCCCCAAGGCACAGCGCAGCCAGCACGCCATAGACGGCGGCAAAGCCTGCATGCGTGGCCAGGCCGGTCAGCAAGGGCGCGCCGATGGCGCCACCCAGCGGCACGGCGGTCTGGCGGATGCTCATGGCCAGGCCGCGCTCGCCTTCGGCAAACCAGCCCATGACTGCCCGGCCGCTGGCGCCGTTCACGCTGCCGCCCAGCAGTCCCACCAGCACCAGGCCGCCAGCCAGCAAGCCAAACGGCGGGATATGGGCCGGCGACGGCGAAGCCCATAGCGCCATGCCCGCCAGGGCCACGGCCGTGC
This sequence comes from Delftia sp. ASV31, assembly GCF_016428765.1. Lineage (NCBI taxonomy): Bacteria > Pseudomonadati > Pseudomonadota > Betaproteobacteria > Burkholderiales > Comamonadaceae > Delftia > Delftia sp. ASV31. The sequence goes on along the minus strand of NZ_JAELTK010000026.1, from coordinate 45,795 downwards.
CGCACAGGCCGAGCAGCAGCACAGGCCGGTCGCCCCAGCGGTCCGTCAGCAATCCCCAGGGCAATTCACTGAGCGCAATGCCCAGGCCCATCAGCCCCAGCGCCAGGCCCAGCGTCCGGGTGTCCAGCTGGTAGCCCGAACGCATGAGGATGGCCGTCATGGGAATCCCGCTGAAAGCCACGGAAAACGCGGCATTGGCGATGACGCCTGCCGCCAGCACCTTCCATCGGTGGCGGGGCGGGCAGGGCAAGGGCAGGAGGGGGCCCGGATCGGCGCCAGGTGCAGGAGAAGAGGAGGTCATGGGCGGCAGTATGTTGGGCCTTAACCATCCTGAAAATCACATAATTTCGTATCTACAATCCATTTTTTCAGCACGATCGGGAGCTTGGCAATGACACGCGTTCTCTATGACCTGGATGTGCTGCGCACTTTTTGCACCGGCGTCGAACTGGGCAGCTTTGCCCGGGCGGCGGACCGGCTGGGCCGCTCCACATCGGCCGTCAGTGCCCAGCTCAAAAAGCTGGAGTCCCAATGCGGCACGCCCTTGCTGCGCAAGTCCGGCCGGGGGCTGGTGCTGACGGAGGCGGGGGAAACCTTGCGCGGCTACGCGCTGCGCCTGCTGGAACTCAACGACCGCGCCGTGGCGGCCGTGCGCGGCAGCGAGCTGCGCGGCCTGGTGCGCCTGGGCCTGCAGGAAGACCTGGGCGAAAGCGTGCTGCCCCATGTGCTGGGGCAGTTCGCACGTGCCCACCCGCACGTGCGCATCGAGGCCAGCGTGGCCCGCAGCGATGAACTGCGCGAACGCATGGCCCTGGGCCAGTTCGACCTGGCGCTGCTCTGGGATGTGGGCATGAACCATGCCTGCGTGCATGGCGAGCACATCATGCGGCTGCCGCTTCAGTGGATTGGCCCGGCATCGCTGGATGCGGCCGAGGCCGGCTGGGCGCGCGGCCTCAACGGCGGGGCGCAGGGCGATGAGGCGCTGCCCCTGGCCATGCTTGAGGCGCCTTGCCCCCTGCGGGACATCGTGACGGCCGCCCTGGACAAAAAGGGCCTGGCCTGGCGGCACGCCTTCAACAGCGCCAGCCTGACCGCCGTCTGGGCCGCCACGGCGGCCGGCCTGGGCCTGTCCGTGCGCACGCCGTTCGGTCTGCCCGCCCACGTCAGGCCGCTGGATGCGCAGGCCCTTGGCCTGCCGGCCCTGCCGTCCATGGACCTGATCCTGGGCCGCGCCGCGCTGGATGCCCCGGAGCCCGTGGACCGCCTTGCGCGCATCCTGGTCGATGCAGTGCGCGAGCATGTGCGCAGGCAGGAAATCGCAATTTGAATTTATTTCTTCGTGATCAGGCCACTGAAATACTCATTCAGGTCACGAAAATCCTTCACCGTCCAGGCATGGGGCGGTACTTTCACGCCGTTTTCCCGCAAGGTCCGGGGAATCAAATCTCCATTCGGGCGAAGAATGACGGACGAGACAATCACGCCCGGATAATCATGCAGCCTTTTTCTGAAGGCGGCGGTCGTCAGGTCGGGCGTGGGAGGGTTGCTCTTGTTGGCCAGCGGGCCCGTGCCCCTGGCGTCTGCACCGTGGCACATGGCGCATCTCGATGAATAGAGCTGCTTCCCATTGCTGTTGTCCGCAAAGGAGGGCGATGCCTGAATGACCAACGATATTGCCAATGACGCGGCGAAGAGTATTTTCATTTGCTCGTGGATTTTTTGTATGAATCTGATCCGCCGCGATCATATTGCCTTCCACGGCCACCCTGGACGCTTGCCTGGCTGCCAGCCACGCGCCCACGAAAAAGCCCTGCAGTGCAGGGCTTGTGAATGAGGCGAGAGGGCGCGCCTGGCTTACTTCTTCGCGTATTCGAACTTGGGCAGCGCCTTCAGCGCGTCCTTGGTGGCGCCGGGCAGGGTGATCTTGTTGTTTTCCACGCGGAACTGGTTCACGGGAATGGCCACGTCATGCTTGCCCATGCCCAGGAAGCCGCCTGCGCCGATGATGGCGTACGACACGGCCTTGTCGGGTGCGACGATCACATCGTCGATCTTGCCCACGGCCTTGCCTTCCTCGTTGTAGACGCTCTTGCCCAGCACGGACTTCTTCAGGCTCCAGCCCGTTGCCACGGCCTGGACTTCAGTGGCCGCCACGCCCAGCGTGGTGGTGCCCGCCACGGGCTGGGCCCAGCTGGTGGAGGCTGCACCTGCGATCAGTGCGGCAGCGATCAAACCCATCTTCAGCGTCTTGTGACCTGTCATAGAGAACTCCTGGAAAACAAAATTTGAAGCCCTCATTAGGAGCGCTGCGCAAGCGCACGGAGATCGGAAAAGCAAGCAAAGGCCTGTCAGCCAATCGAGCGGCGCGGCGAGGAGCTTGCCTACAAGCTCCCGCAACCGTGCGCTGGCGGGTGCAGGCCCCCAATCAGATGGCGCTCAGATGCTCATACAGAATCACCGAGCCGATGCCGATCAGCAGCACACCGCCAACGGCCTCCGCCCAGCGGCCCGCAATGCTGCCCAGCAGGCGGCCGACCATGACGCCCAGGGTCACCATGGCGAAGGTGGCAAAGCCGATGGACAGGGCCACGGTGGTGATGCTCACATCCAGGAAGGCCAGGCCCACGCCCACGGCCATGGCGTCGATGCTGGTGGCGAATCCGGTGGCCACCAGCAGCCAGAAGCCGTGCCGGGCGGGCTTGGCCTCTTCTTCGCCGTCGGCGGCCTTGAGGGCGCCCAGCAGCATGCGGCCGCCCAGCACCAGCAGCAGCACGAAGGCAATCCAGTGGTCCCATGCCTTGACATAGTCGGAAGCCGCATAGCCCAGCGCCCAGCCGGCCAGCGGCGTCAGGGCTTCGATGACGCCGAAGATGGCGCCTGTGCGCAGGGCTTCGGACCAGCGGGGTTTGAGCAGGGCGGAGCCCTTGCCCACGGCAGCGGCAAAGGCGTCGGTGGACATGGCAAAGGCCAGGAGCAGAATGGATGCGGCGTTCATCTGGGAGGGGTTCTTCACGGCCGGGCAAGCGCACAACGGCACTTCACCGCCGCCCGACCTTGTGACCTGTGTCGCGGTGAAATGCCGATGGTCTCGCCAACCGAAGAACGGATGCCTGCACCACAGCATGCAGGATGCCGAGTGTGTTGACGCAGGCGCTTGCAGGTTGCAAGCAGGCTACTCCCCAAGGGATGCGCGATTCTAGGAGCGCGGGGCGTGATCGGGGCCTATGCCCCCATCGGCATGCGGCTCTCTGGAAATGATTCGTATCTTCGTGGCTGCCGCTATTTTCCGTTGGCGTACCGGTTGCGCTCTTCAACGAATTTCCTGATTTCCGACGCTTCAATGGGCCTGCTGAAATAGTAGCCCTGTATTTCATCGAAACCCAGGGAAACCAGTAAATCAAAGACTTCGGCGCTGTCAACGCCCTCTGCCACCAGGCGATAGCCAAGATCCGAGGCCATGGTCATGATGGATTTCAATACGGACAGGGCCCGGTCATTGGTATCGATGTCGCAGACCATGGACCGGTCTATCTTCAATATCTCGGCAGGCAGATTCTTGAGTGATGCAAGATTGGAATATGCGGCGCCAAAATCATCCAGTGCAACCTTTATGCCGAGTTTTCTGATGTCTTGAAGCGCCTGAACCGTGCCCTGGCCTGTCAGCACATCGCTTTCTGTGCACTCGATCACGATGTTTTTCAGCGGAACGCCGTGCTGGTTGCACATGGCGTTCAGGTAGTCCGGAAAATCGACCTCATCCAGATTGCGCGGGGAGATGTTGATGGAGACCTGAAGATCGAGTTTCTCGGCTTTCCAGGCCGCCACCTGCGCCAGCGCCGTTTTGATCACGAACCGTGTCAGGCTGTGGATCAACGGCGTGGCTTCAACCAGGGGGATGAATTCGCTGGGCGGGATTTCTCCCATTTGAGGATGCTTCCAGCGTATGAGCGCCTCCAGCCCCTTGCAGCTGAAACTGTGGTTGTCGAATTTGGGCTGGTACACCAGCCGCAGCTGCCCATTGCCCAGCGCATGTCCGAAGTCCCGCAGGAGCCGATAGGATCGTTGCTGGAGACTGTCCTCATTCTCCTCATAGCGGTGAAATGATCGTGCGTTGTATCCGGCCTGCTGCACGCACACCATCGCCTTGCGGATGACATCGTCCACCTCGTCCTGGTTCAGGTAGAACCGCACCACGCCTGCCCTGGGTTGAAGTTCGAACCGCAGATCGGCGCTGGTGATAGGTTTTTGCAGGTATTCCAGCAATTGGTTGGCCAATGCCTCCTCATCTTCTTGCCTGCCTGCGCTGATCACCCAGGCAAACCTGGCCAGGCCCACGTGGTAGACGGTTGCGTGCGGCCCCGTCATGTCCGTGACTGCCTTGGCAATGTCGCGCATGAGCTGCTCGACATAGCTCAAGCCCAGCGCATTGCTCATTTCCAGCAGGCTGGCGTGGTTGAGCACCTCCATCAATACCAGGCCGCGTGCCGATCCCGGGGCCAGAATGCAAAGGCTCTTCAGGTCCAGCTTGAGTTGCGTGCGATTTGGCAGGCCCGTGACTTCGTTTGTTTTTCCAATTCTGTGATGGTAGTGAAGTTGAGCCTGAACGATGGCGGCCATGGCTTGCAGTTGCTGGCTTTGCTCTTCGGAGAATGTCCTGGGCTGAGTATCGATGATGCACAGGCTGCCGATGGCGTGGCCGGATTCCATTATCAAAGGCACACCTGCATAGAACCTGATATTGGGCTTGTGGGTGACCAGGGGATTTTCTGAAAATCTGCTGTCCAGGTGCGTATCGGGAATCACCATGATTCCTTCGTTTCTGATGGTGTGGTCACAGAAGGCATCCGTGCGCAGGCTGCCATCCATATCCACACCCACAGGTGCCTTGAACCATTGCCTGTGCTCGTCCAGAACCGTGATGATGGCAATCGGAGCCATGAACATGCGGCTGGTGAGCTCGGTGATGCGCTGAAATTCCTTTCTGGCATTCAGGTCCAGGATTTCAGCGGTCTGCAGTCCGAGCAGTTGCTCTTTCTCGGATTCGGTAGTCCAACGGGTAAGCATCGATTTCCTGCCTCAGTGAACCCAAACTATAAAACTGCCGCGCCTTTGGGGTCAAAGGGATTACTGGGCGTCCAGCAGCGGTAAAAGCTCCTGCAGTTTTTCCAGTGCGCCTGGGCCTTGAAGCTCGGAGATGGTGCCCAGCGGCTCCGTGTCTTCCACAATCACATAGGCCATGGACCACTTGGCAAAACGCCTTTGATCAAGGCGTGCCTGCGGAAACAGGGGCGTGAAGTTGATGTGTCTTTCATCGCGCGAGATGGACTCCACCAGCAGCGCCAGTTGCTCTGGCGGCCCTTCGACATACTGGAAGAAGCGTTCACCGTCGAAAACCAGCATGCCCGTGATCCCGGCCGACCAGTTGAAGGTGCGCGCCGCCTTGATGATCGCCGCGATGCATGTGGTGTCAGCCCCTGGGGCCAGCTGGCTGTGATAAAGGAAACATTCGAGAGAATTTTCTTGCATACCCTCCGCCTTTCTGAGTTGTTGGGCGGCGATGGTATGCGTTGCGCGAGGGGGGGCACGTAGGTGCGCAACCCGTTGTTGCATATGTAACCATACTGCTTGCGCTCTGGGCCTGGGCGGCTGCGGGGCCCAAGGACAACAAGCCCCCACAAGCGCTGGCGGGCAGGGCTTGCGGGGGCTTGTGCAAGAGGAGGAGAGTGGTCCAGGCCTGGATTGACGTGGCCGGCCTCACAGGCGCGGCATCGCCTTCATTGCTGCTGCTTTTGCGGCAAGGGCTGGCCTATCTGTCGCTGGTTGGCCTTGGTCTGCTGCTGGGTGTAGTTGCCATCGCTGATGGGCTGGCCCATCTGCATGGGGACATACGAACGGTGATGGGACCCTGCCATGGGAATGAGCTGCTTCATGGAGAGAACTCCTGATCCGGCGGGTGGTGGCCGGGGCCGATGTCGCCGGTCTTTAGGGGTTGCGGGAGGAATGCAGCAAGTGTGTGGCGCGCCGTGAAATCCAGGTGTAGGAAAGATCGGAAGCCGTGTAGTCAAGCCTGCGCAAATGCAAGAAAGCGCTGACCTGCACGAAGGGGCAGGGCACCCCTTGGCACAGATCAGCGCTGTACAGGCCGCGCCTTGTCCGTCAGAACTTCAGGCTGTCACTGCCTTCGGCGCGCAGCGTCCTGGCGTCGAAGTCCACCGAGAAATGGTCGCTGGGCTTGCCCGATCCCAGGCCCTTGAGGATGGAGAACACCTGCTTGAAGCTGTACTGGAAGGGCTGGCCCACGGGCGTGCTGTCGGCCAGCTTGTCGCCCGTTTTCTGGGGCGCCGAGGTCAGGGCAGGGAAGGCGCTCATCAGCAGGCGGTACTGCTCCACGCGCTGCTTGCCCATGTCGTTCAGCGACAGGCCGCCCGCGTAGACGGTGCGGTGGAAGTCGCCGTAGAAGGTATAGGCCGACACATTGGCCAGCGCGCTGAAGTCCACGCCCGCGGCCTGGGCCTTGGCGCGGGCGGCGTTCTCGGCCACGCTCCAGTCGGATGCCCACTGCGCGGCATTGCCGGCCACGGGGCTGCCTTGCAGGCAGCCGGCGCTGGGCTTGAACGGCACGGCAACGCCTTGCGCGGCCAGGCCGGCGAGCTGGGCGTAGGTGACCTTGGTGTCCAGCTGGGCCATGGTCAGCATCTGCTGCAGGTTGAGCTGGCTGACCAGGTCCTTCATGTCGCAGGCCCAGTACTCGTCCAGGAAGCGCAGGCGCGACAGCTCGCCGAAGTAGCGGCTGGTGAAGTCGCCATAGCTGGTGCTGGACAGAATGGCCTTGTCCCAGCGGCGCTTGGCGTCCTCGGGCTTGCTGCTGCCTTCCACGTACTTCCATTCCATCTCGTACAGCGGAAAGAGCTCGTTGAAGCGCGGCACGTTGTTCAGCGCCACGGTCTGCACGTCCACCTTGCGCGGCGTGTCGAAGCGCACGATCTTGTAGGCCGCGCCATAGACGGCCAGCGACGGCGACTGCACGTTCACCAGGTACTTGCCGCTCTTGCTCAGGTAGTCGTTGGTGCCGTTGAAGTGCATGTGGCCGCCGATGTGCAGCGGCAGGCCCGTGGCGGCCACCGCCTCGGCCGTGGCCTGCTCGGGCACGCGCGCCGTCTGGAAGGCGCCGGGCTTGAAGGCGGCCTTGATGGCATCGGTCTGGTTGGCGTAGAAGTCCATGGTCGGGTAGTGCGAGAAGGCCACCAGCTGCTTGCCCTGGGCCTTGGCGCGCGCGCTCACCGATTCGATCCACGCCATCACGCTCTTCTTGTGCGTGGTCATCTTGTTCCAGCCCGCATTGCCGGCGCCGGTGAAGCCCTTGGGCGAGTTGGGCTTGGCGGGGTCCAGCTTGTCCGGCACGAAGACGTTGGCGTCCACCGACAGCAGCCACAGGCCCTTGACGGGCTCGACCAGGTAGCTCACATCGGCAATGCTGGTGCAATTGGTGTAGCCGGCCTGCTTGAACCTGCCGCCTTCGCCTTCCTTGCAGATCTCGTAGCTGCGCTGGCCCAGCTGGGCCTGTCTGGCCGCCTCGGCATAGCTGTACTTGTCCTGCGCGTAGGTGCTGTAGGGGGTCTCCCAGTACACGTCCTTCTCATTGGGCATCAGGCCGTAGGGGGCCAGGTCGCGCAGCAGCGAGGCATAGCCCTGCTCCATCAACTGGTCGGTACAGACCACGTTGGCTTCGGCGTTCAGGCAGCCCTGGTAGTTCTTGGCGTAGATCTTGACCGTGCTGCCGTTGGCGGCCATGAAGTCGTCCTTGCCCTTTTCGTCATCGTCGTAGGGGGCGACAGGGTCATGGTTGCCGGGCGCGATGAAAAAGCGCATGCCCTTTTTCTCGTACTCGGCCAGCACGGCGCGAAAGCCGTTCACGTTCAGCGGCTGGCCGTCGTCGGAGAAGTCGCCGGGAAAGGCCACCAGCTTCACGCCCTTGGCCAGCGAATCGTCCAGCGCGGCGCGGAAGGCGAAGTAGTTCTCGTTGAACAGCCGCGTGGAAGTCAGCTGCGCATACATGGTGCGGATGGTGGCGAACATGCCATTGGCCGTGGGCACGCCCTTGAAGCTGCTGTTCTTGAGGTCGCCGTACACGTCCTGGAAGTGCACATCGGCCATGAAGGCCACGGCCTGGCTGTTCGTTCCCCCATCTGCCCTATCGCCATCGCTGCCACCACAACCCGCCAGGGCCAGCGCTGCGGCACCGGCCACCATTCCCAATTTCCAGACTTGCATTCTTCGTGTTGCGCGGGGCGCTCTGATTGACAAAGTCCGGCATTGTCTGCAGCCGATGTTTCATGGGTGTGACAGGGCAACCCAGCCAGGCGTGGTAGACGGCGTCCGACTTTTGCAGGGGGGCGGGCGCGCAGCGGGCACGCCGATTGCCATGTATCCATGGCCTGCAACCACAGGCGGAGAGTGCCCATGAATTCCATGAATCACCCCTTGCTGAGGCTGGCCGATTCAACCTCGGCTCTCAGGCCCGGCAAGTACACGGACCACCGCAGGTCGGCCGTCTTGCCGCAGCTGCGCAGAATCGGCGTGTTCCGCGCGCGCCGCTTTGGGGATCTGCTGTGCGCCACGCCCGTTCTGCGTGCATTGGCTGCGGCCTGGCCCAAGGCACGCATCACCCTGGTGGGGCTGCCCGAGGCCGAAGGCCTGGCGCAAAGGCTGTCTTCGGTCGATGACTTCGAGCTGTTTCCCGGCTGGCCCGGTCTGCCCGGCGTGCCCTCGGCCAAGGCCGATGAATACAGCTTCTTCCAGCGCCGCATGCGTTCGCGCCGCTTTGACCTGGTGGTGCAGCTGCACGACTCGGGCCGCAACACCAATGCCCTGGTCGCCAACTTTGGCGCGCGCCGCAACGCGGGCTTCGCGGACCCCGATGACTGGGTGCCCGAGGCGGATGCGCTGCGCTTTGTGCCCTGGCCCGGGCACGGCAGCGAAGTGCTGGGCCTGCTGGCCCTGACCGACTACATGGGCCTGCCGCGCCGCGGTCTCAAGCTGGACCTGCCGCTGAATGCCGATGACCGCGCCCGCGTCCGCCCGCTGCTGCCCGCAAGCCGCCGCTACGCCATCGTGCACCCGGGCGCGCGGCTGGCTGTGCGCCGCTGGTCCGCCGGCGGCTTCGCGGCCGTGGCCGACCGGCTGGCGCAGGCGGGGCTGGAAGTGGTGCTCACCGGCAGCGAGGACGAGCGCGCCCTGGTGGCATCGGTGGCCGCGCAAATGCGCCACCCCGCGCTGGACCTGAGCGGCCGCACCGACATCTGGATGCTGGGCGCGGCGCTGGCATCGGCCAGCGTGGCCGTGTGCAACAACACCACCGTCTCCATGATGGCTGCTGCCCTGGGCACGCGCAGCGTGGTCGCCTCGCAAGCCGGCGAAGTGGACCGGGGCCCGCCGCTGGACCCGCAGCGCCACCGGGTCTTCACCCCCGGCAACGATGCGCATGCCGCCGAACTGCTGGCGCAAGCAGCGCTGGCGCTGGCGGATGAAGAGCTGGCGTGAGGCATGCCCAGGGCCAGGGCACCCTCGGCACCCCCGGCGCCGTCAGTGCGGCCACCCGGGCGCAAGCGGGACCAGTTCCATCCGGTCCCGTCCCTTGCGCTTGGAGGTGTAGAGGGCTTCGTCGGCCTGCTTGAGCCAGTGGGACAGCTCCACCCCGGGCTGGTCGAACAGGGTGGCACCGATGCTCAGCGACACCGGTTCCGGCGTCTCGAACAGGGTGCGCGCCTGCTGCGCGAAGGCCTCGCGCAAGTCCTGGCCCAGCGCCTGCGCTGCCGCGTGGTCGATGCTGCGCAGCACGATCACGAACTCGTCCCCGCCCAGCCGGGCGGCCAGTGCGCCGCGCGGCAGCGCGCTGCGGATGAGGTCGCTCAGGGTCAGCAGCAGGCGGTCGCCGGCATCGTGGCCGTGCAGGTCGTTGACCTGCTTGAAGTGGTCGATATCGATCAGCAGCAGGGCACAGGGGCTGGCCGCTGAGGCCTGCTCCAGCAGCTGGGGTGCGCGCAGATAGAGCGCGCGGCGGTTGTCCAGTGCGGTGAGCGGGTCGCGGGCGGCGATCTGCGCGATGCGTTCCTCGCGGCGATGGCGCTCCGTGCCGGTCATGGACATGGCGAGCAGCATGATCGCCATCACGCCTTCCACCAGCGAGACCAGGATCACCGTGCCGTGGAAATTGGCCAGGTTGATGAAGGTGTCCAGCGCCACGGCCGAGGCGGCCTTGGTGAAATAGAACAGGCCGTGGGCCAGCAGAACGAAGCGCAGCTGCGCCGCGCCCACGCCCACGCCCAGCGTGCCGCCGTGCGGGCGCAGCAGCAGGCTGGCGCGCAGGCTGATGACGGCGATCAGCAGCGACTGGATGCCCAGCATTGCCCTGGACCACCACGGCCCGCTGGGCAGAAACAGCATTGCCAGCCAGACGACGGCCACCAGCCACCACAGGCGCGGCAGCCGGGTGTGCGTGAACGCGGCAACGCCGGCCAGGAACAGCCAGTGCGCGCAGATCAGCAAGCCGTTGGGAAACCAGATGCCCAGCAGCATATGGCCGCTGGAGCGCAGCAGGGCCAGCACACAGCCCACGGCGATGATGGCAAACCCCCCGCTCCACAGCAGCAGCGAGCGTTCGCGCACGCTGCCCCATTCCGCAGCCAGATACAGCGCCGAGGCGGCGGCCATGGCCGTGGTGAGAACGAGCAGGGTGAAGGGATCGAGAACCATGGACGATGAAGATATCGGCGCAGGCAGGCCCCGTGCAATAGCTGCCAGGCAAGGCGCAATGCGGCGCAGGTCGGGGCCGTCGCATTGAAATGGAGCGGAGCGCGCGGGCCGAATTGTCGCAGGATGCGGGCCTTCAGGCCCTTGCTGCGCGGCAGTCCGTTGGGTGGAAGTCACGGATCGGGCGGCCCGTGAACGGGAGCCCGTTGCCTGATTTTCGGCCTGATTTCCGTGATGCAGCCGCCGTGGTGCCGGTCAGCGCGGATGCGGCTGGAGTCTTGAACAGCCCGCCACAGCGGAGCACCGAGGGTGCGGTGACCGGGAAGCCGGCTGTCAGATGGCCGCTGCGTGCAGGCGGGTGTTGAAAAGCGGCCCTTGCGTGAAGGCGGCCAGACGCTTGGCCAGCCACAGCACGGCCAGGTCCACCAGGGGCTCCACCAGCACCACGCACATGTAGGCGGCACCAAAGCTTGCGACCTCGGTCATGGTGGCCAGGCTGGCGCCATGGCCGTAGATGGCCCAAAAGGCGACCCACAGCACGATGCCGCCCTGGTTGGTGGTGGACAGGGCCAGGGCCTGCCGGTAGCTGATGTCCACATAGGCCGTGCCGGCCGGAATCAGCCGGCGCGCCAGCTGGCTCACCGCATACAGCGGCAACAGCAAGGTGGTGACGTTCATGCCGTACTGCGGCAGGTCGAAGGGTGCAAAGAACAGGCCCTGGACCAGCAGGCCGCACGCCAGGCCAATGGCCGCAGCACCCGCGCCGAACATCAGCAGCAAGGTCGAGCCCAGAATCAGATGGACCTCGGAGACGCCGACCGGCTCATGCGGAAACACCTCGAAGAAGCTGAACACCAGCGCGGTGGTGATCACACTGCGCACCAGCAGCGCGAGCGCGCCGCCGTTGTCGCGCAGGCTTTGCCGTGCCAGGGCGGCGGTCAGGCCGAAGGCCGCTGCGGCAGTGACGTAACTGAGGGCGATTTTCTCGGGGCTGACGACGCCGGGTTCGATGTGCATGGGAGGTCCTGAACAGGCAAGGTCCGTTGGAGAGCCGGCGGGCACCGACTGCGCAACGGCAAAGGCACCGAGCATAGCCCGGGACGGCGTGCTGCGCCATGCCGCGCAGCCACGGAGGCGGATTTTCGGTGCCGGTCAAGCGGGCTTTGCCGCGCATCGACACGGGCGCAGCCCAGGCTGCTGGCCTGCACCGGAGCCCCCTCCTGAAGCACCGGGCCACCTTCCGCCACCTTCGGTTGACCGGCGCCGACCACCTCAGTGCATCGGCCGGTTCAGCCGCCTGCTCGCCCTCGATATCGCGTAGTTCACCAGGCAGTACAGCACCGCCACCACCAGGTACACGGGCACCAGCGCGTGGTAGTTGGCGATGAGCACCTTGGCGTTCTGCATGAGCTCGCCATAGGTGACGATGTAGCCGAAGGTGGTGTCCTTGACCACGATGACCAGCTGCGCGACCAGGGCCGGGACGATGTAGCGCAGGGCCTGCGGGAAGACGGCGAACCGGAAGACCTGGACCTCGGTCAGCCCCAGGCTTCGCGCGGCATCGGTCTGGCCGCGAGGGACGGCCAGCACGCCTGCGCGGTAGACCTCGGCCACCACGGCGGCGGTGCTCAGGCCTATGGGCAGGGTCAGCATCCAGTACGTGCCGAGCTTGATGCCGGCTGCGGGAAGCACCAGAAAGCACACGTAGATGAGCAGCAGCGTGGGCGTGCCGCGCAGGAATTCGATGACGGCGATGCTGGGCCAGCGCACGATGCGGGGCCGCGCCAGGCGCCCCGCCAGCAGCACCAGCCCAAGGCTCAGCGCAATCACGGCGGCCATGGCCGAGGATGCCAGCGTGCCGAGCAGGCCCTTGGCCAGAAAGGCCCAGGTGGTGGGCCAGGCGAAGAATTCCCAGAACCGGGCCTCGAGCTGGCCTGCGGAATGAAAACGCCACACGACGCCCGCAGCCAGCGCAATCAGCCCGGCCGCGGCGATCAGGCTGACCACCTGGGTGATCTTCCTGGCCTGCGGGCTGGGCGCGCCAAACAGAATGTCTTCCAGAGAACGGCTCATCGCAGTATCCGCAGCTTCTTTTCCAGGATGGCGCCCACCCAGGCAATGAGCAATCCGGTGGCCACGTACAGGGCGGCGGCCACCGCGAACGCGGCCATGCCGGCGGCGGAGTCGTTGGCGATCTTGGACACGAGCGCCGTGAGCTCCCGGCCCGCAAGCGGCACCTGGGACGCCAGCGAGGTGGACAGCATCAGCGCAATGAGCAGCGACGTCATCGGCTGCACCACCGAGCGCAGCGCCTGCGGCAGCACCACGGCCGAGATGATCTGCATGGGCCGCATGCCCAGGCTGAGCGCGGCCTCGATCTGGCTGCCGGCAATGGTGTTGATGCCCGCGCGCAGATAGTCCGCCGTGAACGCGGAGCAGACCAGGGTCAGGGCCAGGATCACGCTGGGCTCATAGTCGATCACGACATTGAGATCGGGCAGCGCGAACACGATGAAGATCAGCAGCGCCACGCTGGGAATGTTGCGGAAGATCTCGACGTAGGCGGTCAGCACGAAGCGCAGCGGCGGCAGCGGAAGCAGCCTGAGCACCGTCACGGCCACGCCCAGCAGGAAGCCGGGCAGGAACGAGAAGGCGGTGAGCTTCCAGGTCAGCAAGAGGGCCTGCCAGAAGGCAGGCCCGTGGTCGGAAAGGAGCCGGGAGATGTCACCCATCGTTCAGGGCAGGGCGGGCGGCGTGGGAACGGCCGTGCTGCCGGTGCGCTGTCCGATGGAGATGGTCCAGAGCTTGGCCCAGGTGCCATCGGCTTCGATTTTCTTCAGGAAGGCGTTGATGAAGGCCACGCCGTCCGAGCCCTTGGGCAGGCCGATGCCGTAGGAATCCTGGGCGCCAAAGGGCGCGCCTGCCAGCCGCGCGTCGCCAGTGCCCAGGCTCAGGGTGTTGAGCAGCAGGGTGTAGTCGGTCACATAGGCATCCACACGGCCCTGGCGCAGGGAGTCCAGCGCCTCCTGGTGGGTCTGGAACTCCTGCACGACCGCCTTGGGCGCGTGCTGCGCCAGGATGGCGGGGCCCGTGGAGCCGGCCTGCGTGGCCACCTTCTTGCCTGCCAGATCGCTGTAGGACTGCACGGTCTTGTTGCTTGCCTTGACCAGCACCCCGGCCTGCGAGGTGTAGTAGGGGCCGGCAAACGAGATCTTCTCGGCGCGTGCGGGGGTGATGGAGTAGGTGGCGATCACCATGTCCGCCTGGTTGTTGATGAGCACCTGCTCGCGCGTGGACGAGGTCACCTGTGCGAACTGGTACTTGGACGCATCGCCCAGGATGTAGCGCGTGAGCAGCTGGGCCAGGCCTGCGTCGAAGCCGCGGATCTTGCCGTCCTTCTCGTTGAGCAGGGAGAACAGATTCGAGGTCTGGGTGCTGCCCAGGCGCAGCGTGCCGGTCTGCTTGATCTTGCTGGCCCAGGTGCTCGATGCAATGGTCGCGGCGTCGGCCACGGGGCCATGCGCCACCAGGGCGTCAAACGCCGCTGTGTTCAGGGGCGCGCCCTGCGCAAAAAGCGATCCACTGCCCACGATCGCCAGCGTCACCACGGTGGATTTCAGAATGGATTTGATGGGCATGTGGTCTTCCTGCTTGGTCTGTGATGTAAATCTGGGGATGGCTGCCAGGGGCAAGGGCCGATTATGGCGACTCGCGGCCCTTGCTGCCGCACAAGGGCTCAGTCCCTGGTCACGCGCCGGTCACGCGCCGGCCATGCGCCGACCGGGTGCGATGGTGGGGGCTGCGGCATTGAGCGTCTCGATCGCATAGCCGGCCGCTGCCTTGTAGCGGGCCATGAAGCCCTCGCGCTCCTCGCGCGGCAGCACCTCGTCGATATGGTCGAAGACGCCGCCGCAGCGCTCGTCCACCAGTCCCAGCAGGCCGAAGGGGCCGGCCCCGCGGTTGCGCAGCACCAGGGCCGAGATGTCCTTGCACAGCCTGTCGTCATAAGCGCGCAGCGCCTGCGGACCCACGCCGTGGTCCAGCAGCTGCGCGCCCAGCACGCGCGCGTCCACGATGGCCTGGCTGGCGCCGTTGGAGCCCACCGGGTACATCACATGCGCCGCATCGCCCAGCAAGGCCACGCGGCCGTCCACCCAGGTGGGCACGGGGTCGCGGTCGATCATGGGGTACTCGAAGACATCCGTGGCGCCGCGCAGCATGGCCGGCACGTCCAGCCAGCCGTAGTCCCAGCCGTCGAAGTGGTGGATGAATTCCTCCAGCGCCACGCGCCGGTTCCAGTCGCCTTGCTGCCAGCCGCCGTCGTTGTCCACCGTGATCTCGGCGATCCAGTTGATGGTGGCCAGGCCCGTGACGGGGTCCGGCGGCGTGATGGGGTACAGCACCACGCGATGGCGCAGCGAGCCCACGCCCACGAAGGACGCACCGGTGCGCACAGGCACCCCGGGCGTGGTGCCGCGCCACATGATGGCGCCGCCCCACTGGATGGGCGGCTGCGCGGGGTGCATCTGCGCGCGCACGGCCGAGTGCAGGCCATCGGCCGCCACCAGCAGCGAGCCCTGCACCTCCAGCCGCTGGCCATCGCGGGTGTCGATGAGCGCGGTCACGCCCTCGGCATCCTGCCGGTAGCCCACCACGCGCCGGCCCAGCTGCACGGCGTCGTCGCCCAGGCGCTCCCGCACGGCGTTGAACAGCATCATCTGCAACTGCCCGCGGTGCACCGCGTACTGCGGCCAGTGGTAGCCCGCCTGCAGCCCGCGCGGCTCGGCATACACCTCGTTGCCGTTGCGGCCCACCAGCGCCCATTCCCGCGCCTGCAGGCCGATGGTGTCCAGCACATCGTTGCCGAAACCCAGGTCATGCAGTTCCCGCACCGCGTTCGGCTGCAGGTTGATGCCCACGCCCAGCGGCTGCAGCTGCGCCACCGACTCGAACACGATGCAGGGCACGCCGATCTGGTGCAGCGTGAGGGCAGTGGCCATGCCACCGATGCCGCCGCCGGCAATGAGCACGGGGCGGGATGGTTTGTTGTGTGAAGCAGCAGCAGACATGCCGGGATTGTCCATGCAATGGCTGCGGGCGGATGTCCCATCTGCGGCGCGTGCATGGCGCAAACAATGTATGATGATCATCATGCGAAACACAAATTCCAGCGCCCGGGCTTCCGCCAAGGAGGCCACGCATGAGCGCATCGTCTCCGTGGCGGCGCGTGCCATCCGCCGCAGCGGCTATGGCGGCACCGGGGTGGCGGACATCATGAAGGAGGCGGGCCTGACGCACGGCGCCTTCTACGCCCATTTCGCCTCGCGCGACGCCATGCTGGCCGAAGCGGCGGGCAAGGCCTGCGCCGAGTCCTGTGCCGCCGTCGCCGACGTGGTGGCCAAGGCGCCGCCCGGCATGGTGCTGCAGGCCATGCTGGCCGCCTACCTTTCCAAGGAACATGTCCAGCGCGCCGAGGTGGGCTGCCCCCTGGCGGCCCTGGGTTCCGAGACCTCGCGCCAGGCGCCGGAGGTGCGCCGCGTGGCCACGGGCCACATCAAGGAAATGGTCGATCTCATCGCCCGCCAATCGCCGGACTGGGGACAGCCCGGTGCCCATGAGCGCGCGCTCGTCACCCTGTCCACCATGGTCGGCAGCCTGCTGCTGGCACGGGCGGTGGACGATCCGGCCCTGTCCGACAGCCTGCGCGAGGCAGCACTCAAGCACCTGGCGCCGGCCGGCCAGTGATGGCGCATGCCCTGTGCATGTGCCTGGATTTTTTTCGCCATTACATATGATGACCATCATATAAAGGAGAGCCATGAAGGCATTCATTCTGGAAAGCCATGGAGCGAACCGCGCCTTGCAGCTGGCAGAGGTGCCCGAGCCGCAGCTGCGTGACGACGAAGTCCTGGTCCAGGTCCATGCCGCAGGCGTGAACCAGCTGGACTCCAAGATCAAGGATGGCCAGTTCAAGCTCATCCTGCCCTATCGCCTGCCCCTGATCCTGGGCCACGACGTGGCCGGCGTGGTGGTCAAGGCCGGCCCGCGCGTGCGGCAGTTCAAGCCCGGCGACGAGGTCTATGCACGCACGGACGATTTCCGGATCGGTACGTTCGCGGAGTTCGTGCCGGTCAAGGAGTCGTCGCTGGCGCCAAAACCCAAGGGGCTCACGATGGAAGAGGCCGCCTCCATCCCCCTGGTGGGCCTGACGGCCTGGCAGGCACTGGTGGAGACGGCGAAGCTGACGAAGGGGCAAAGGGTTTTCATCCAGGCCGGCTCCGGGGGCGTGGGCACGTTCGCCATCCAGCTGGCCAGGCACCTGGGCGCCACCGTTGCCACCACCACAAGCGCTGCCAACTTCGAACTGGTCAGGAGCCTGGGTGCGGATGTCGTCATCGACTACCGCACGCAGGACTTCGAGGATGTCCTGCACGACTACGACGTGGTGCTCAACAGCCAGGACGGCAAGACGCTTGGCAAATCCCTGCGCGTGCTCAAGGGCGGCGCGAAGCTGATCTCCATCTCCGGCCCGCCCGATCCCGCATTTGGCAGAAACATCGCGGCGCCCGCATTCGTGCGGCTGGTGATGCGGCTGCTCAGCTCCGGCGTCAGGCGCCGGGCGCGAGGCCGTGGCATTGACTACTCCTTCCTCTTCATGCGGGCCAACGGCGCCCAGCTGCGCGAGATCACCCGCCTCATCGAAGCGGGCGCCATCCGCCCGGTCGTGGACAAGGTCTTCGCATTCGAGTCCACCAACGAGGCCCTTGCCTATTCCGAAGCCGGCCATGCCAAGGGCAAGGTCGTCATCAAGATCCGTTGAATCTGTTTTCCCCCACCCCTGGAGTGCTCCATGAAAATTGAAAACGCTGTTGTTCTCGTCACCGGCGCCAATCGCGGCATCGGCCTGGCCTTCGCACGCGAGCTGCTTGCCCGTGGCGCCCGCAAGGTCTACGCCGGCGCGCGCGACCCCGCCACGGTCACCCAGCCCGGCGTGCATGCCCTGCAGCTGGACGTGAACCGCCCGCAGGACGTGGCCGCCGCCGCCGCGCTGGCGTCGGACGTCACGCTGGTGATCAACAACGCAGGCATCGCCCAGCCCGGCGGCTTCATGGCGCCCGACAGCGAAGAGGTCGCCAGGCGCATCTTCGAGACCAACTTCTTCGCCGTGCTGCGCATGAGCCAGGCCTTCGCGCCGGTTCTCAAGGCCAACGGCGGCGGGGCCTTGCTCAATGTGCTGTCGGTGGCCTCCTGGGTCAATGGCGGCGAGCTGGCCGCCTACTCGGCCAGCAAATCTGCCGCCTGGTCGCTCACCAACGCCCTGCGCAGCGAGCTTGCAGGGCAGAAGACACAGGTGCTGGGCCTGCACATGGCCTATGTCGACACCGACCTCACGCGCGGGCTTGACGCGCCGAAGTCCAGCCCCGAGGACATCGTCAGGCGCGCGCTGGACGGACTGGAGGCCGGGCTCGATGAAGTGCTGGCCGACGAGCTCACCCAGCAGGTCAAGCGCGGCATGACGGCGGCCCGGCCAAGCTATCTGCCGCAGGGCGCCTGAGATCGGACCGTGCCCGGTTGCCTGCGCTTTTCGGCAACCGGGCACGGCGATCAGTCATGGGTGCCCATCCGCATGGGGTGGCGTGGGTTGGCATGGCCTGGCACGATCGGGCAGCGCCGGCCTGGTCTATATTTCCATATTTGTTGAAATATAGTATGATTCGCCCATGGATGAATCTGAAGTCGTCGAATCCCTTGCCGCGCTTGCCCACCCCTTGCGGCTGCGCATCTTCCGCGCGCTCGTCGTGGCCGGGCCCGAGGGGCTGACGCCGGGCGTCATGGCAGAAAGCCTGGGCGCCGCCAACACCACGCTGTCTTTCCATCTCAAGGAACTGACCCGCTCGGGCCTGGTGACGCAGGAGCGGGCCAGCCGCAACCTGGTGTACCGCGCCGCCTATGAGCGCATGAACGGCCTGCTCGGCTTCCTGACGCAGAACTGCTGTGCAGGTGCGTCATGCGAGGTGGCCGACATGTCCTGCAAGTCCTGCTGAGGCTGCTCCCCCGGTTTCCCCGCCCCGAACACTTCCTGCCATGACTTCCGACAAACCCCTGAATGTCCTGTTTCTGTGCACGCACAACTCTGCCCGGAGCATCCTGGCGGAAGGCCTGCTGAATCACCTCGGCGGCGGGCGCTTCAAGGCCTACTCCGCAGGCAGCAGCCCCCGCGACAACCAGCGGCCCCATCCGATGGCGATTGCGGCGCTGGAGCAGGCGGGCGTGTGCACCGAAGGCCTGCGCAGCAAAAGCTGGGACGAGTTCGGCGCGCCTGATGCGCCCCCTATGGACCTGGTCATCACCGTCTGCGACAGCGCCGCTGGCGAGGCATGCCCCTATTGGCCGGGCCAGCCCGCCACCGCGCACTGGGGCTACGCGGACCCGTCGCTGGCCGAAGGCAGCGACGAAGGCCGGCAGGCCGCATTCCGCCAGACCCTGCTGGTCATGCGGCAGCGCCTGGAGCGGCTCGTCAACCTGCCGCCATCGTCCCTGGCCAGGCACGCGCTGCAGCAGTCTGCCCGCGACCTGGCCCGTGACTGACGCCTGCCACTGACACCTGCTACCGACACCTGCCACCGTCACCCGGCACCGACACCGCTGCGGCTCCCTCTGCCGCCTGCACATCCCCGAAGAAAACAGCACATGCTTGCGGCCCTCCTGATCTTTGCAGCCACCCTTGTCCTGGTCATCTGGCAGCCCGCAGGCCTGGGCATCGGCTGGAGCGCGTCGCTCGGCGCCATCGTGGCACTGGCCCTGGGGGTGGTGCACTGGGCCGATGTCGCCGTCGTCTGGGGCATCGTCTGGAACGCAACCGCCACCTTCGTGGCGGTCATCATCATCAGCCTGCTGCTGGACGAGGCCGGGTTCTTCGAATGGGCTGCACTGCACGTGGCCCGCTGGGGGCGCGCAAGCGGCAGGCGCCTGTTTGCCTTCATCGTGCTGCTGGGCGCCGTGGTGTCTGCGGTCTTTGCCAACGATGGCGCCGCGCTCATCCTGACGCCCATCGTGATGGCCATGCTGGTGGCCCTGGGCTTTTCTGCCGCAAGCACCCTGGCATTCGTCATGGCGGCAGGGTTCATCGCGGACACGGCCAGCCTGCCGCTGGTGGTGTCCAACCTGGTCAACATCGTCTCGGCGGACTTCTTCGGCATCGGCTTCAACGACTATGCGTCGGTCATGGTGCCGGTGAACCTGGTTGCCGTGGCCGCCAGCCTGGGCGTGCTGTTCCTGTTCTTCCGCAAGGATCTGCCCCGTACCTACGCCTTGGAGCGCCTGCAGCCCCCATCGGCCGCCATCCGGGACCTGGCCACCTTCCGCGCAGGCTGGGCCGTGCTGGCGCTGTTGATGCTGGGCTTCTTCGGGCTGGAGCCGCTGGGCGTTCCCGTCAGCGCCGTGGCCGCGGCTTGTGCGCTGCTCTTGCTGGCCGTCGCCGCCCATGGCCGGGTCATCAGCGCAGGCCGGGTCCTGAAGGGCGCGCCATGGCAGATCGTCGTGTTCTCATTGGGCATGTACCTGGTGGTCTATGGCCTGCGCAACGCAGGGCTGACCGGTGCCCTGGCCAAGGTGCTGGAAGTGTTTGCGGGCGGCGGTGTGTGGGGCGCCGCAATAGGCACCGGCTTTCTGTCGGCGGGCCTGTCTTCCGTGATGAACAACATGCCCACGGTGCTGGTGGGCGCCCTGTCCATCGAGCACTCCGGGGCCACGGGGCTGGTGAAGGAAGCCATGGTCTATGCCAATGTGATCGGCTGTGACCTCGGCCCCAAGATCACGCCCATCGGCAGCCTGGCCACCTTGCTCTGGCTCCATGTGCTGGCCCGCAAGGGCATGACGATTGCCTGGGGCTACTACCTGCGCGTCGGCATCGTCCTGACCCTTCCGGTCCTTGCCATCACGCTGGTCGCTCTTGCCTTGCGGCTAAGCGTGGGCTGAGTGTGGTCTGAACATGGGCTGAACGCCGACCGGCCGGCGCGCTGGCGCATCAGCTGCTGCCGTCCTGCGCAGGCATCGGCACATTGGCGCGGCGTTCAAACAGGTGGGCCATGGCCTTTGCCGCCGCCTCGGCCGCTTCGGCGCGGCGCATCTCGGCCGCGTCCTCGAACCCGCAGCCCATGGCCTGGGCCTCGGTGCCGGCGTAGTCGGCCAGCGTCTCGGCGCTGTCGCGGATGCTTTGCAGGGCGCGGGCCACCACGTCCATGTGGCGATGGCCCTTGGGCGTCTCCAGCCATGCCAGGGCGAGCTGGGCAATGGAGGAGATCTCTGCACAGCCTTGCTGCACGAGATGGTCCACCTGGGTGAGGGCGTTGGACAGCTGCCGGGTGCTGTGGCTGTCTGTGGCGGGGGGCTGGGTGGGGTTCATGCCTTGGCCCTCCGTGTGGAAAGTGCGGCGCCAAAAGAGGGCTCGCAGGCAAAAGCGAGAGAAACGGCGTTCATGGTTCCGTACTCCTATGCGAGATTTGAAACCACCAGCCCCGTGTTTTGAAGCACGGAAAAGGTGGACGGGATGTTCAAAACACGCGCATAGACGTGCGGGCAGCCTTGCGGACAGCCCCATCCCGCCCGTAACCGTGTGGACGAGCGGGCGGGAGCCCACTTGCCAGGTGTTCAGACGTGACGAGGCCTTCTTTCGGGAAGGCTCAACCGCTATACGACGGATGTTTTGAAGCATCAGCCCCGGGACAGGGGGCCGGTGCGGATGATAGCGCGGGAGGGGAGGGGGCGAGACGTTTTTGGGGAGGCAGCTCGTAGCGGTGGAGTTGTCTGCTGCCGGCCCTGAGTCTGCATTCGCGCAGTTGGTGTCGATGACAGCGATGCAGCGATTGCTGGCACTCATGCCCGTATCGTCAGCTTTCGATCACGGCCGCATATCAGTCATCCGAGCACCAAGGGTCAACCCAGCCCAGCGACGGAAGTAGCCGACGATGATCCAGGGGACTCCTAGAGGTCCGCTACTGCAGTCCATGAATAGCCACTGCCGACACAAAGCCGGCGTTCAGCGCCGTTCAAAGGAGCCGCGACGACTTAGCGGGTGTGTACCGTCATACTTCACGTAAGCTGAATCATTTGCAAAGTTGCCATGTACACACTCCGCACATCACGTCCTGAAGATGGTGCCGCTCTGGTTGACCTTTGGCGGCGTTCCGTAGACGCCACCCATCACTTTCTCAGTCCCGATGATCGAAAGGCCATTGATGCCGAAGTGGTCGAGTTTCTGCCTCATGCGCCGGTGACTGTTGCTGTCGATGAACATGACCAGCCCCATGGCTTCATGCTGATCGATGGCACGCACATGGAGGCGCTGTTCATCGATCCGGATGTCCGTGGCACCGGCATCGGCCGCAGGTTGTTGCAGCATGGATTGGCGCTGCACGGGGCATTGAGCACAGACGTCAACATGCAGAATTCCCAAGCGGTTGGCTTCTATCAACGGATGGGGTTCGTTGAAACTGGACGTTCGCAGGTGGATTCGCAGGGACGCCCTTATCCTCTTGTTCACCTGCGATACCAGGGCTAGCTGGAAGCAGGCCGCTGCGGCTTGGCGAGCCAAGCCGCAGCTCGCATGGGGCCTGCTTTGCGGCAGCAGCAACCCCTTACTGTGGACTGCTGCCCCCTTGGTTGACGCTCAGATACACGGTCGGCAACCACCGTTTTTGTACGCTTTTAATTTGATGGATAGACAACCAGATACAGGCATGAATTTGAAATTTAAGCGGCTCACTGAAGTTGATCCGGCTCACATTGTTTCGCTGAACAACAATCCAGATGTGCTGCGACAAATGCCGCTTGGAAGTGCGAATTTCGACCTGGCGAAAGCAAATGAATGGGCTCGGCAAAAGGATGCCCAGTGGCAGCAATACGGCTATGGGCCGTGGGCGTTTGAAATTGATCAGCAATTTGCCGGCTGGGGCGGTTTGCAGTACGAGGAAGGTGATGCCGACCTCGCTTTGGTGCTTCACCCCAAGTTCTGGGGAAGTGGCAAGGCCATCTATCAAGAGATAGTGAAACGTGCATTCACTGGCTTGGGGCTGAACTCCATCACAATTTTGCTGCCACCTTCAAGAACCAGAATAAAAGGGATTCTCAAGCTGGGATTTCGGCCAGATGGCGCATTGGATATCGAGGGGACCCGTTTTTTGCGCTATCGCCTGCATGCACCCGGCAAACCCGATTGACCAGATATTTGAGCAGCGCGTCTTGATCCCACGCGCTCATACCTTGGCGAGGAAGGCCGCCGCATCACCCGCTTCACACTTCCAGTCTGCGAAGACCCCAACCAGGTTGCATTCCACGCAGCGGCAAGCGATGTAGTACCAGCGCACGTCGTGTGTGCCCTCGTACACGGAGACGCCGGACATCAGTTCGAACGTCTCGTTCTCGCACACGCACTCGTGTGCCTCGGGGGTGGCCTCTTCAACATATTCCGCGCTGTCGCCCATCAGGTGTTCCTGCCCGCAGTCGGTGCAGGTGCGGATGGCCACGCCGGCTTCTTCATCCGTCTGCAGCGCAAAAGTACGGCACCCGCAATCGCATTTGGACGAGGCAAACCGGACGGCCTCATGAAGATTCGCAATGCTGTAGCTGCGCAGCTCGGCTTGGGTGTCGCCGGAAGTTGTCCCGTACCAGAACTCGCCTTTCTTCGTCAGTGCCATTGATACTGTTCCATTCTTCAAGTTGGGCTTCCCGGCAGACCTGACGCCAAGCTTTCCCGATGTTCCGGATTTTGCCTGATGGCACGGTGAATCGTCGCCAAGGGGCCGGGCCGAGGTGGACGCCGGCAAGGGCTGCGGAAATCCATGGATGCTGGTTCTTGGAGACTGCAGCCAGAGACCATCAAGTTCAACTGTTGATCGCCGCCGATGTTCGATGTTGAAGCTTCTGCGTCAGCTCTCAGCCTGAGACCATTGTTCGGAAACCTGCAGCTGCCGGCTGCTCCGCAGCGGTTGCCGCCGCCCAGGGCCTCCTCGCGAGCTCGCTGCCGGTGCCGCGCGTCAGCAGCCGTGTGCACGCTTGTGCGAAAGGAAGAAGCGCAGCATCTCGGCGCTGGCGTCGATTCCTCCTGGCGTGGTGTAGCTGCCCTCTGAGCTGCCGCCGGACCATGCGTGGCCTGCGCCATGCAGTTGCCAGTGTTCAATGGCGGTACTTCCGTCGACCGCGACATAGGCAGAGCGGGTGAATCGCTGGCGGTTCGGCGCATGGCCCTGGATGACGCGAGGTGCGCCTTGGGGACATTGCGCGGTGCGTGCAGCATTCACCACGGCCGCGCCGTTGTCGTGGTGCACCGTCGTGTCGGCATCGCCGTGAAACACGATCACTGGACACACGCTGGGACCGCTGGCCGAGCCTGATGCTGCGCCTCTTCGCATCGCCTCGAGGGCTGATGGCAGATTGGACGCAGCACCGGCGGGCAAGCCCGAATGCACACCCACGGCGGCGAACAGCTCAGGATAGGTGCGTCCCAATATGTCCGCCATTGCACCTCCAGCCGATAGTCCGGCGACATAGACACGCGATGCGTCCGCGCCATGGTCGGCCACCATCTGGCGTGTGAGGCCCGCCAGCAGTGCTGGCTCGCCCCGGCCCCGCTGCTGATGCTGGGCCTTGAACCAGTTCCAGCATTTTTGCGAGTTCGCATGCTGTGTTTGTTCAGGATAGAGCACCAATACACCAGCCCTGCGTGCCTGGTCATTCATGCGCGTGCCGGCGGCGAAGTCTTCCGGCCCTTGGGTGCAACCGTGCAGCATGAGGACGAGCGGCCGAGGCCCCGCTTCAAGTGCACTGCCTGGCGGCACATACAGCCGATAGGCCAGCTGCCGGCCTCCGTGCGAGTAGCTGCCGCGCAGCCATTGCTCGTCGCTGGAGGTGTTTGCCTGCGATGAGCCCGCAGGCACGGCGAGTTCGGGAGCATCGTCGATGAAACGGGCTTCGGCATCGACGATCCAGCCTTCTTCCCTATGACTGGTTGCGGCTGTCTTGCCGTGGGGCGCGGGCGCGCTTTCGCCTCGCAACGTGCGCTGAATCAGCTCGGTTGCTTCCAGCAAATTGCCAGTGCGCGTCAGGCGTGTAGCCTCGCCCAGCATGTCGTGAAAAAGCTGTTTCATGGAATGGTTCTCAGGTAATGCGGCCGGCCAGAGCGGCACGAACGGCGGGGCTGGCCTGGAGCGCTCCCAGCACCGTGATGGATTCGATGGTTTCTGCGGCCAGCTGCGCAGGCACGTCCTGCGCGATGCTGGCCAAGCCCAGCACCCGGATCTGCAGCTTTTCCCCGGCAGCCTGCACCCGCATGAGATCGGCCTGGGAGAAATGCTGCATACCCAGGACCAGCATCTTGCGGGCGACGACCTGTTGCAACGCGTCCGCGTGGCTGCGCAGGTGATTGCGTATCGCTGTACGGATGAAATCACTGCGGTTTGCGTAGAAGCCTTCGGCGACCAGCAGGTCGATTTGGCCCAGGTCGACATAGCCCAGATTGATGGTGAGCTTTTCGGATTCGCTCACGCGAGGGGTGGAGGTGGTTGTGGCCATGGAACATCCTTATGCCATCCATATGGATGGTTTGAGGATGGTTTCAAGGCCTGATGTTTCAATTTGACGCTGCACGTCGTGTGGTGTCCGGTGGACGGGCGCTCCAGCGTGTCCGTTGCCATCATTGCCCTGTCACGTCTGGGCCTTAGGGTGGCCGGGCCGGGCCGCCGCGCCCGGCGTTGCTCAGCCATGCGCCAGGAGACTCCATGCAAGATTTGCAGGCAGGCTCGCCGCGCGGCCCTTGCGTTTGGGGCCAGCCCGGCGAACGGTTCAATACCTGGAGTCATCTGGCAGCCCTGCCCATGGGCCTGGCGGCCAGTGTGGTTCTCATCTGCGAAACGGTGGCCGGCGGCGATGCGCGCAAGATTGTGGGCGCTGTGGTGTTTGGCCTGTCTCTGGCGGCGCTGTTTGGCGCATCGGCCCTCTTTCATGGCTGTACCGGGGTGCGCAAGGGTTTCTGGCAGCGCGTCGACCACGCCTGCATTTACCTGCTGATTGCCGGCAGCCACACGCCCTTTGCCTTGATGGCGCCCCCTGGCTTGTGGGCTTGGCTGCTGCTTGGCGGCGTATGGGGACTCGCATTCCAGGGTGCGATACGTGCACTGGGTTTCGATTCGCCGCCGCGCCTGTCCCTGTACATCAGCCTTGGCTGGCTCAGCTTGGGGGGCGCGGTGCCCGTGGCCTTTCGCCATGGTGCGCAGACCCTGGCCTGGCTGCTCGCCGGCGGACTGCTCTATTCGGCAGGAACGGTGTTCTACCGTCGTCTGGCGAGCATGCGCCACGCGCACGGCATCTGGCATCTGTTCGTGGTTGCCGGCAGCGCCTGCCATACCGTCGCGGTAGCCGGTTTGCTGGCCTGACCTCCTGCCATTCATGGCTTCGACACCCTGCCGTCCTGATGAGGCTGTTTGCTTACGCAATTTCGGCGGGGCGGACCTCATCGAAAATTCTGGTGTGGGCTTAAAACATGGTCGAGGCGGGGTGCATCTATCTCTTCCTCATCTTCGAGGAGAAGGCCATGACTGCATCGATTTCACTGAGGTCACTGCTTGGCAGGCCGCAGGACCCTGATCTTGCCGATCAGGCGGTCCCAGGGCACGGCGTTCCTTCGCAGGACCCCGACCAGGCAGCACAGATTCGAATGGGCAAGGCAGAGGCCTTGCGGGAGTCCAAATCAACCATGGTGGCCGGCTTCATGATTTTTGGCGCAGCACTGGGGTCTGTGCTTGGCGCGGCCGTGGGAGGACCGGTTGGAATATTCGTGGGGGGCGCCGTCGGTGGCCTGGTGGGCGCCGGATGCGGGGAGGCGGCTGGAGCCACGTGGATCAAACACAAGGATTGATGGACCGGCCGGATGCAGAAACCCGTCTTTTGCGTCCATTGAAATCAAAAAGGGCCCGAGGGCCCTTTTTCGTTACGGAGCGGCTGGATTACTGCTTCGGTTGCCCTTGATGGGCTTGCTTCTTTTGCTCTTCAGCGGAGCCCGGCTGGTGCTGCTTGGGAGCAGTTTGCTGTGGCTGGGGCTTGCTGGGCTGGCCAACGGGCTGCTGGCTTTTGCCTGGCGTGTTCTGGGAAACGGACATGTGAAACTCCTATGGTCTTCAAAAGCCAAGATGGCTCCTGAAAGTCCACTGTGTTCCTGGTCCAGCTGATGGGATGTAGTCAAACCGGCCGCAGACAAATTATGTTGTAAGCGTGGCGGCACAAGGGTTTTCGGGGGGCTTTCTGGATGCGGGGGCCCGCAGGGCCAGGCACAGATGCCACTGCCGGTATGTGCGGTACCGCACAGAGCTGGTGGGCCTGGCCCGTAAGATGCAAGAGCGTCATTTCTGCTGTCTCCAGACTCTCTTGAAGTGCCGGGATGACTGCACTGGAATTGCCTTTATGCCCTCTTGCGCCGCGTCCACCGGCAATCATTTGCTCGCCTCCTTGCCACCCGAGCCATGGCAGCGGTGGGAGCCTGCGCTGGAGCCCGTGGAGCTTGCCCTGGGCCAGGTGCTGTATGAAGCGGGCCGGGTCATGAGTCACGTGTACTTCCCCACGACGGCGATCGTCTCCCTGCTGTACGTGATGGAGAACGGTGCGTCGGCGGAGATCGCGGTGGTGGGCAACGAAGGGATTGTGGGCATTTCCCTCTTCATGGGCGGAGGGTCCACAACCAGCAGGGCGGTCGTTCAAAGCGCCGGCAGGGGCTATCGGCTGAAGGTCGGCGCCATGCAGGCGGAGTTCGAGCGCGGTGGCCCGGTTCTTCACCTGTTGCTGCGCTACACGCAGGCGTTGATCACCCAGATGGCCCAGACCGCCGTCTGCAACCGTCACCATTCACTTGACCAGCAGCTTTGCCGCTGGTTGCTGCTGAGCCTGGACCGGCTCCAGGGCACGGACCTGGTGATGACGCAGGAGTTGATCTCCAACATGCTCGGAGTCCGCCGCGAGGGAGTGACCGAGGCCGCGCTGAAGCTGCAGCGCGCCGAGATCATCCGCTATTCGCGTGGCCGCATCAGTGTGCTGGACCGTACGGGCCTGGAGCAACGCTCCTGCGAGTGCTATGCGGTGGTGAGAAAAGAGTACGACCGGTTGCTGCCGGACATCACCGCTTGCTAGGTCCCGATCGCGGCCTCTTGCACAGGGATGACGAAGCAGCTGTGCGCTGCCAGCTCTGTCCAGCGCAGCCTCTGCGATACCTGCAGCATGACCGCGCCCTCCCCGGCACACCTGGCCGCCAGCGCGTCGGTGCTGCCGCGAATCAGGAGAAAGCGCATGCTGCGGCCCTCCCGTTTCAACACCAGTTCGGCCTGGGGCCAATGGGAAGGAAGGCAGGGGGTGAAGAACAGTTCCCCGGCGTGGATGTGCAGCCCCAGGATGGATTCCACCGCGGCGCGATGCATCCATGCAGCCGAGCCCGTGTACCAGCTCCATCCGCCCCGTCCGACAAAAGGGGGCTGGGTGTATACGTCTGCTGCCATGGCGTAAGGCTCGATGGCGTATTGGCTGCCCCATACGGGATGGCTGGCGCGATGGGCCGGACTCAGGTAAGTGAAGTACCGGTAGGGTGTGTCCTGGAGGCGCTCGCTGCCGGTGGTGGTGGCGGTGGCGGTGGCGTGCGCCGCCTGGCGCAGGGCCAGCGAAGCGGCGGCCATCACGGCCCACGCTCCGGCATGCGTGTACTGCCCGCCGTTTTCCCGCACCCCTGCCGGGTAGGCTTGGATATAGCCTGCATGCGGAAGGCCATGGACCAGGGGCGGTGCCAGCAGCGGGATCAGGCCTGTATCGGGCTGGACCAGTTCCGTGTCCACCGCTTCCATGGCAATGCGCGGGCGCGAGGTGCCTGACGTGGTGACCAGGACCGACCAGGCCTGCGCAATCAGATCGATGCGCGCCTCGGGCTGCCGGGCCGAACCCAGCACCGTGCCGTCATCGAAGAACGCCCGCCGGTACCAGCGCCCATCCCAGCCCGCAACATCCAGGGCCTGGCGCCAGCCGGCCAGGGCTGTCTGCCAGGCGTCGGCGCGTGCTTCGTCGCCGCAGCCGCGTGCCAGCGGTATCCAGTCCGTGACGATGGCGCACAGGAACCAGGCGAGCCATACCGATTCGCCCCGGCCTTGGTGACCAACGGCGCTCATGCCATCGTTCCAGTCTCCTGCGCCCATCAGGGGCAGGCCGTGCACGCCCACGGCAAGGCTGCGGTCGATGGCGCGCGCCGCATGCTCGTAGACCGATGCCGAAACTTCGCTGATGCCCGGTGTTTCGTAGACGTCGTCCACGCCGTCGGCAATGGCAGGCGCCTCCAGGAACGGAACCTGCTGCTGCAGCAGCGCCGTGTCGCCAGTGGCCTGGAGATAGTGCGAGCAGGCGAAGGGCAGCCACAGCAGGTCGTCGCTGCAGCGGGTGCGCACGCCGGCACCCGCAGGCGCATGCCACCAGTGCTGCACGTCCCCTTCGAGAAATTGCCGTGACGCGCACAGCGTGATCTGTTGCCGCAGCACGCCGGGATCGGCCCAGACAAGCGCCATGGCGTCCTGCAATTGGTCGCGGTAGCCGGTGGCGCCTCCCGCCTGGTAGAAACCGGCCTTGGACCACAGCCGCGAGGAGACCGTCTGGTAGGGCAGCCAGCGGTTCACAAGCACGTCCATCAGCGGATCGGGCGTGTGGATCTGCGTGGCCTGGAGCAGGCCATCCCAGTAGTCGCTGTTGGCCCGTTCTCGTGCCTGGGGGGCCAGGACGGTGGCTTGCTCCAGCAACTGGCGCGCCGCATCGGGACTCGTGGCATGGCCGATCAGATAGGTCTGCTCCCAGGCCACGCCGGGCCGAAGCGTGGCCAGGCGCGACAGGGCTGCGCAGGGTTCGAGCCCGTATCCGCTGCGCTGCCCCAGCTGTGCCGGGAGCTGCAAATGTCCGTCGGATGCAAAGAACTCGCTGCGGTCGCAGGTCCAGTCAAGGCTGTCGTGCTTTCCCGCGAGGGTGCCTTCGCCGGCATGCGATTCGCAGAAGAAAGCCGTGCCGCCGCCAAAGCCGCCCGCAGCCTCGGTCTGGGTGCATAGCAGGCCCAGAAAGCGCTTGTCGGGCGCCGGTGCCCACAGGGCCATGGTCTCCAGCGTGGCGCGGTCGGCCCGGCGCTCGCCCAGCATCCACTCCACCATGCCCGCCATCCTCAGGTGCATCTTGGAGTTGCCATGGTTGACCAGGGTGATGCGCACTTGCTTGACGGCCGTCCTGATGTCCACGCACCAGCGCGCACGGATGCCCAGGTCGCCGTGGCGGTGGGCGATTTCAGTGAAGCCCTGGCCATGCACCACGCTGTAGCGGGCCTGGGCATGCCCCCAGGCGCTGGGGGCCACGCTCCATGTCTCGCGTGTGCGCCGGTTCTGGAGAAAAAACCACTCGGACGGCATGTCGCAGACGGGATCATTGGACCAGGCCGTGACCTGATTGAGCCGGCTGTTGATCGCCCAGGTATTGCCTGCGCCGCTTTCGGATATCTGCCCTCCGAAGCTGGGGTTGGCCAGGACGTTGATCCAGGGCCTGCCCGGACGCCGGGATGCGCTGACATCGAATTGGAAGTGGCCATGGTCGCCGAGGAACTGTCCGGTCGATGCGGGGACAGCCGAGCCCCGGCTTGGCTGGACCGGTATTTTCTGGGGCAGATGCGCTGTGCGCCGCCGGCTGGCCTGGGCCTCGAACTGCTCGCTCCAGGCATGGATCTGTTGCAGCAATGCACGGCCATCGGCATGCAGGCGCACACATGCCAGGCGCTCCAGGCAGGCTGCCTGCGCGGGGGTGAGCGTGTCCTGGCCCAGGACATGAAAGCCTGTCGTGCTCAGCCCTGGGCGGGCGTTGCCGGCCGCCTCATGCTGTTCGCCGATGGCGTTCAACTCGGCCTGCACCGGCATGTAGTAGGAGTGGAACTCGCTGCTGAGCACGACCAGGTCGCAGGCCACGCCGGCACGCGACCATTCGCCCAGGGCCTGTCCCAGTATGCGCAGCAGGCCCAGGCCCTGGGGAGCCGCGGCACTCACCACGATGATCGGCCTGTCGCCCGAAAGGCCCAACTGCCACAGCACGCGCCGGTCCTGGATCTGCGGCAGGCGGACGGCGCCTGCGCGATGCGGGTGCAGGCCGGGCTGCAGCTTGGGCAGGGTGAACATCAGCGCCGTGCCCAGCAGTTGCAGTGCCGGCAGGTACTCGGGCCGGGGCCGGTGCTGCAGGGCATCCTGGCCCTGCGCCAAGGTGGCGGAGATCACGGAGGTGCGCTCCACATAGCTGGGCTGGCGGTACTTGTCCAGGATGGCCATGAGGGTGCTGGCACTGTCGCAGGCAGCCGTCGCAAACACCACGCTCACTTGTCTGCCAGGGCCCACGCGCATGCGCACGCCCAGCACGGCGACGGGGTCCAGGCCGGTGTCCAGCGCGACAGCTTCACCCGGTGCGGGCTTCAGGCACGCCTGCGGCTGGCTGGCCGCGTGATTGCGGCCGGCCCATTTCGCCCGATCGCTCTGGTAGCGCAGGCCCAGGACCTCCCCCTGCGTGCCGGCCACGAAATGGGCCATCTGCACCACCTTCTCCTCCTTGTGGCGGGCAACCCGCTCAAAACGCATGCCCTGCTGCTGCGCCAGCCAGTGCGCTTTCACGAACATGCTGGAGAACGCCGGGTGGGCCTCGTCCGCGCCCGCGCCGGCCAGGACCACCTCCATGGCCGATATCAGCTCCACGTCCATGGGCAGGTTACCCAGGTTGTTCAGCACGACCTTGCGCAACTCGATATCGTCTTCAGGGCTGATCCAGACCGTGGTGCGCACACGCCACTGCGGCCAGCGGGCATCGAAGCACATGCGGTCCGGGTGGAACGTGCTGGTGTAGGCCGCCTGCGGATCGGGTGCCGGGCTGCGGGTCACGGACACCGGGGCGCTGTCCCGGTCCGTTCGCAGGTAGACAAAGCTCCCGTGCGCATCGCGCAGCAGGTCATCGCGCCAACGCGTGATGTGGGTGTTGCCCAGGCGGCTCCACCCGGCTCCGTTGGCGCGCAATGCAACGCTGTAGCGCCCATTGCTCAGCAAGAGGGTCGGCTCCAGGGCCCGGACCCCCGGGACGACGGTGCGGATCGCGTTGGCAGGCCGTCGGGACTGGGCATGCAAAAAGGGTGCGGCCAGCGCGCCGGGCCTCAGGCCTGCAAGCTCGCGGGGGGTGCGCTCCTGCAGCAGCGTGGACATGGCCTGGATGCGGGGGTGGTCAGAGCCCCAGCGCTGTGCAACCCCTTGCAGCAGCACATTGGCCAGGGCCACGATGGTCATGCCCTGGTGATGGGCCATGTAGGTGCTGACGAGCGTGAACCTTCCGCCATGGATTTGCCGTGCGGCAGAAAAGTCCAGGGCCTCGTAGAAGCCATAGCGCCCGCGCGCAGCCAGGGCGGCCAGCGCGCGGAAGTTCGCGCACGCGGGTACCGCAGCCACCTGGCAGGCCAGCGCCGTGGCGTAGGGGGCGATGACTTTCTCTGCCATCGGCGTGCGGCGCAGTGCCAGGCAGGGCACTCCCTGGGAGGCGTACTGGTAGGCCAGCGACTGGTCGCGCGCCGCATAGGCGCTTTCCGACATGCCCCAGGGAATGCCCAGGCCCTTGGCAAAAGCCATCTGCTCGCGCAGTGCGCAGCGGTTGGCCTCGTCCAGCGCGCTGCCCGCTGGCTCCACTGCCACCAGCGAAGGCATCAGGTACTCGAACATGGACCCCGACCAGGACCGCAAAATCGCGTTGCGGCCATGGGCGAAGAACGGCCGGCCCAACGCCTTCCAGTGCCTGGCGGGAAGGTCGCCCTTGGCAATGGCCAGCAAGCTGGTGGTGCGGGACTCGGAGGCCAGCAGGTCGTAGAACGATGCGTCGAGCTGCTGCTCCTCGAGCCGGTAGCCTATGTGCAGCAATTGCCGCCGCGGGTCGAGCAGGAAACGGAAATCCGCATCCCACGCCAGCTGCTCCAGGGTGTGGGCCATCGTCCGCAGGCGCAGGGAGATCGCATCTTGCTGCCCCGCGCCGACGGCGCTGACGTCCAGGGCCGCCGACTGCAGGGTGGCCAGCAGGTCGGCCAGCAGCCATGGCAAGGGGTCCTGCGGCCCGGGCGGGGTGTCGGCCACGGCCCCAGGTTCCGGCAGATCGAGCGCGTGAAGCTCCGCAAAGGCGTCGCGCAGCAATCCCTGCAGCATCATCTGGGCCGATATGTCTGCGGGATCGGCCAGGGGGCTGTCCAGCAACTGGCCGATCGCCGTCTGCTGCAGCGGGCGCTGCAACAGGCGCGCTGCGCCCGCCAGGCAGGGTTTCAACCGGCGCCTGGCCGCATGGATCGCCTGCTGGCTGGCCGCAGGATCCAGCGGGGCGCGGGCCAGCTCAAGGCAGGCGCGGGATACGGCAAGCAGATGGGCTCCGAGGTTGCCGCTGTCCACGGTGGAGACATAGCGAGGCAGCAGCGGCTGCAGGCTCTGGGTGTCATACCAGTTGAGGAAGTGGCCGTTGTGGCGCTCCATCCTGGCCAGCGTGGCCGAGGTCGCTTCCAGGCGCATCAGCAGATCCTGGGTGCCGATCCAGCCGAACTGCCGCGCACAGGCGGCGCTGAGCAGATAAAGGCCGATGTTGGTGGGAGAGGTCCGGTGGGCGAGC
Source organism: Delftia sp. ASV31 (assembly GCF_016428765.1). NCBI lineage: Bacteria > Pseudomonadati > Pseudomonadota > Betaproteobacteria > Burkholderiales > Comamonadaceae > Delftia > Delftia sp. ASV31. Next base: position 12,339 of record NZ_JAELTK010000026.1, on the reverse strand, counting down.
ACCTCGAACGGCGCCGTCTGAAGGTTGTCCGGGGGCAGGTGGTTGTCGCCTTCGCCCACGCAGCGCTCGAAAAGCCGCCAGGTGTCGCGCGCAATGTCCTGCAGCAGTTCGCGGTCTGTGGTCTGCAGCCCTGCATGGCTGAAAGGGGCCCGACACGGGGCATTGCACAGCCAGACCAGGGCCGGGGTGAAAACCCAGGCGGACAGCAGCAGCCATGCCGCAGCTGGCAGCGGGGCGGGCAGCAGCCACAGGGCCGCCAGCAGCGAAAGCGCGAGCACGGTGCTGTGCCAGTGCCTTGACAAGGCCGGCGCCCAGCCGGGCCGGATGGCGGCATGGGATGCTTCGGCGGTGGTCCATTCCAGCAGATGCCTTTTGCTTACGGCCATGCGGTACAGCGTGCGGGCCACGGCATCCGCGTGGAGCATGGCCTGCGGCAGCAGTTGCGCCAGGTACCACGCGCCGGACAGTGCTACCTGCAGCAACTGCCGTGCGCACTGCAGTGCGAAGCGGCTGCCCACGAATCGCGCATGGTGCGGAAGGGCACCGGCGATGGCGCCTATCAACGGCCCGGTGATGCAGGCCGCCGCCGCCAGTGCCAGGGACAAAGGCAGGGCCAGGCCATGTCCTGCCATGGACAGCACGATCAGCAGCAGCGACACGGGCGCAACCAGGGAGCGGCGCAGGTTGTCGAACAGCTTCCATCGGTGGATGGCCGCCAGTTGCCAGTATCTGCCGTGCCACAGCACGGGCAGCAATTGCCAGTCCCCGCGCACCCAGCGATGCAGCCGGGCTGCTGCCGTGTCGCTGTGCAGCGGGTCCGACTCCATCACGGTCACATCGGAGATCGCCGCGCAGCGGGCCAGCGAGCCTTCCAGCAGGTCATGGCTGAGGATGCGGTCCTCGGGCAGGCGCTGCGACAGCACGGCGTGCAGGGCCTGCACATGGAGAAGGCCCTTGCCGATGAAACTGCCTTCTCCAAAGAGGTCCTGGTACACATCCGAAGTGGCTGCGCTGTAGGGGTCCATGCCCCGCTGTCCGGAAAAAAGCCACTGCCAGGCAGAGGTTTGCCGCGTCTGCGGCAAGGGTGCCACCACGTGCGGCTGCAGGATGCCGTAGCCGCGTATGACCTTGCGCCCGGTGGCATCCAGTTCAGGCTGGTTGTGCGGGTGCTCGGCGATGCCTACCAAGGCCCTGACCTGGCCCGGCGGCAGTTCGGTGTCGCTGTCCAGCGTCAGCACATAGCGCACGCCGGCAGGCAGGTCGGACAGCACGCCCATCTCCAGGAAGGGGGCCGGCATTTCCGTCGCAAGCGCGGCCACCAGTTGCTCGAGCTTGCCGCGCTTGCGCTCCCAGCCCATCCACAGGCCCTGCGTCGCGCTGAAGGACCGGGGGCGGTGCAGCAGCAAAAAGCGCTGGGCCTGGCCCTCGCCGGCGGGGTAGCGCAGGTTGAGCGCCTGTATCTTTTCGCGTGCCTGCGCGAGCAGCGGCTCATCGTCGGCCGTGCCCTGCAGGTCCGCATCCGCCCAATCGCTCAGCAGCGCGAAATGGACACAGTGCTCGGGATTGGCGAGATAGTGCAGCTGCAGCCGGTGTGCCAGTTCGGAGATGGCAGCCGGTTTGCTCAGCAGCGCAGGAATGACGACCAGGGTGCGCGCCGAGGGGCCGATCCCCTCCTTCAAGAGAAAGCGCGGCAGATGCGCTGGAGTGGCGGACTCGCATATGAGCCGGTTCACCAGGGCCAAAACCGCCTCGGAGGCCGGGAAAAACATGAGCAGTCCCAGCAGGGCCAGGCCTGCATGGCCCACCCATGCGTCCAGCGGGCCCAGGGGACCCAGTGGACCCTGCATCGCGGCGGCATTGCCTGCGCCGTTGAGGTGCAGCATCCATGCCACCAGGGCCAGCGAAGCCGCCACAACGGCGCCGATGTAGGTGACCGTGCGCGACAGCAGGAGGATGGCATACCAGCGGTCCGACAGGGGCCGTCGCGCGCCGAACATGTTCTCCAGTTGGGCGCGTCCCTCTCCCTGCAGCCAGTACCCTGCCAGTTGGGCTGCGCCCTGCGACTGGCCCATCAACCGGATGAGGGCCCTGGCCACAGCGGCTTCGGAGCGATCAGGGCTGCGCGCGGCCAGGCGCTCTATGCCATGCAGCGTAGTGTTGCGGCTGGCATCGTCCTCGGCCAGGAAAACGGGCGAGGCCTGCAGTGCGCGCACGACCAGGCTGGTCCTGCCCACAATACCGGGCCAGTCCCCGGCGCCCACCAGCCGCAGCGAGGCCACCGCATTGCCCACGCTCAGGTGGTCGGCCGCGCTGTCGGCATGCTGCTGCACCTGCAGTGCCGCCAGATCGGGCACTGCACTGCGCAGCCACTCTTCGATCTGCATGTACGCGCCGTCGCTGAAGACCGAGCGATGCCCAAAGAGTGTTTGCGCCAGATGGGACAGGAAGACCTGGCCTACGCCGCGCAATTGCATCAAGCGGTGGATTTCGTGGAAGCCGGCGGCATCGAGCCTGTCGATATGGCCCGCAGCCAGGGTGGCCACCTCCTTGGCCGCCGCCTGGCACGCAATCCGCTCCGCCAGGCGCCTCAAATTCTCGACCAGAATCACCCGCAGCGTGGTGGGCAGCGCCCAGAGCTCACCCTGGCTGAGTTCGCTCTTGCTCTGGTATGCGTCAAGAAAACAGGTCAATAGCGATTCATCGAAGGCACCATCGGTGTGGGCGACAAAGGACCATGCCACCTGGTAGATGCGTGGAAGGCCTGTGAGCGGGGCCTCCTGCAAGACGGGCAGCGAGCGGTAGTAGCGGATGGAAAGGCCTTCGCTGATCTCCCGCAACTGATCCTCGATCAGGTGGAAATTGTCGAAAAGCCACTCTGCGCCAGATCCCAGCTCATGGCCCTCCTGGTGCAGGCCGGCGATGTACCTGAATGAGGTGCGCAGGGATCTGAGATTGTTTTCAAGACGTGGATAGAACGTCGCCTGGCCAAAACGGGGGCGGCCTACGGCATGCGCGCCCCCCAGGGTCATCCCATACTGTTCAAAGTGTGCGCAGCCAAAAAGCTCCGACCTGATGGGTGCCAGGACTTCTCCATGGCGGGCATCCAGCAGGTGGCTGATATGTGGCGGTATCCATTTCCAGCGCTTGCGCATTTGCATTCATGGCTTCCGGGCAACGCACTACAGTGCAAGCCACACGACGGCGGCCAGGGTTGCGATCAGCAGCATTCCCGTCAGCGTGCGCTCGCCCAGCATGCGGTGGATGGCCGTGAATCCCGTCCAAAGCGCGAGCAATGGCCTTCTCAGCGCATCGCAGTGCGCCAGGTGCTCGGTGAGCATGAGGCGATCCATCTGGGACAGGCTGGCAGGCCCGCCGACGCAGGAGGTGTCCCAGGTCGGGACGAGGTTGGAAAAGCGGGGCATGGGCGGAACTCCTGGTGCGGATTGCGCGGATGCAATCCCTTGGACACATGCCCTCTTGTAGGGAGCGCAGGCCGCGGCGTCTGTGCGCAGACGAACATTCACGGGCAACACGTGGCGATGTGCCCTACCGCACCGACGGCGATGTGCGAACAGGCCACTGTGGGACGGCATGGCAGGCACAGCGCAGCGCGTGGGTGCGGTGGACGGCGTTCCTGACCAGGGCGGGCAGCCTCCACGCCATGCACCAGTCCACTACGTTTCAAAGAGGTTCTCCCATGAAAAAAATCAAGGTCAATGCGCTCGCCCTGGCGGCGACAGTCCTGCTGATGGGCCTGGCCGGCTGCGGCAATATGTCCAAAAGGGATCAAAGCACGGCGATCGGTGCGGGTGCAGGAGCGATCGGCGGGGCCGTGCTCACAGGAGGCAGCGCTGTGGGAACGGTCGGTGGTGCTGCGGTCGGTGGAGTCATCGGCAACCAGGTCGGCAAGGACAAGAAGTAAACCTGGCCATGCAGGCTTGGCATCCTGCATGGCCATGCAGAAATCGCTGGCGGATCAAGGGCTTGTCTGTGAAATGGTGAAGGCGATATTCATCTTCCGGATCTGCGAATCATCCGTTTCCCTCAAGCATGGCGAATTCTGAGGAACACCATGGCTCAAAGGTATCCAAGGCACATCGGATCAAGAAGAACAGGTGCTTTTTTTGCAGACGAAGCAGGCCTTCGCCCCCACGCCATCCAGTCGGATTTCGAGCGAAATCACTGGCTGGGCGTCTCCGTGGAAAATCGAATGCGCAAGGGGCTTGAAGCCTGTTTGCAAGGCCTGCAGCGGCAATGCGATTCACTGCGCGAGGAGTTGCACAACACGCGTATCGCCCTGGGAAAGGCGCATTTCGAGCTTGACAGGACCAAGGCGGATGAACGCGCAGCGCATCACCTGGCGACACATGACCATCTGACCTCCCTGCCGAACAGGTTCTCATTCCTGGATCGGCTTTCCAGAGCGATCGGCTTTGCCATGCCCCAGGCCATTCCCATCGCGGTGTTGTATATGGATCTGGATGGCTTCAAGACAATCAACGATCTCCATGGCCACAGTGCAGGAGATGAAGTCCTCAAGGTCGTATCGGGCCGCCTGAGATCCTTCATCCGCCGCGAGGATCTGGTGTGCAGGCTGGGAGGCGACGAGTTCGCATGCCTGCTGGAGCCCTCTCCGGAAATGGAGCAGCTGCGCGCCCTGGCCAGAATGATCTGCAGGGAAATAGCCAACCCCATTCACTGCAACGGGCTGGAGCTGAAAGTGGAGGCCAGCATGGGCATCGTGATCGCACACGAATGGCCTGTGTCTGCGGAGCAATTGATTGCTGATGCGGATCGCGCCATGTATCGGGCCAAGCGCATGCGCAGCGGCTATCAGTTCAGTGTTTTTGAGGGCACCTAGGCCCGCCCCGTAAGCAGCAATACCACGACCACCACCACCAGCAGGCTTATCGCAATGCTGGGAGCGTATCCCCAGTTGCGGCTGTGGGGCCATGAAGGCAGAGCGCCTACAAACACCAGGATCAGGACGATTAGAAGAATGGTGGTCAGACTCATGATGCTCTCCAAGGCGCTTTGCAATGCACTGCGTAGAGTTGCATTGCATCGTGTTCCCAAGCGATGGTCTGTGCGCTGGCGCACGTCCTTGGATTTTTGACTTGTTGACTTTTGGCCTTTCAGGCCGGAGTGCCCATGATTCTTGAATAGATTTGTCTGTCTGCCGCGTAGCAGCTGCACGCCCTGTTTTCCAGCGCTGCGCGGTTCAATACCATCATCTCACCACGTTTGTAGGCAATCATGCCGTCGCTCTGAAATCTGCTGGCGATATTGGTGATGCTGACACGCCGTACGCCCAGTATCAGTGCCATGAATTGCTGTGTGACATGAAAGCTGCCGGCACATCGGTCGCTGCTCATCAACAGCCATCGGGCCAGACGGGAGGCTGCCGTATGGTAGTTAAGGCAGACTGTGAAACGTGCCTGTTGATGCAAGCGCACAAGTATGAAATTTTTAATCAATTCACCGAGCATGGGGATCTCTGTGCACTGCTTTTCTAGATCCGTGCGGCTTATTCGCCAGCAGGTACCAGATTGCTGTACCAAAATCTTCCAAGGAGGAGGTGTTGCATGGCCTAGAATGATTTCTGACCCGACCATCGCCTCATTCCCTACCATGCCTATTCCCAGGGAATTTCCCAGGGAATGGTTGCTGTTGATTTCCATGACCAAGGAGATGCAGCCGCTTTCAGGAAAGTAAGCGTGCTCCAGAGGGTTGCCTGCTTTGCTCAATTCTGATAATGCGATCAATTTGAAGATTTCACAGTGCTCAACAAAGTGATCTGCCGATGAAGGATAAAGCAGGCGTATTATCCTGTTTTCAATATTGGCATGATGGGCACCCGAATTTTTCATACAATTCCAATGAAATGAGTTTCGTTCATTTCTCGTGATGGATACCTCGATGACTGACGCTGAAGCCAGGTCATCAGATGATTTTTCTCTTCAAGCAGGCCGCACTATTGATCATGGTGCTTTTTTGATTCCATGTATGTGCGGCTGCGTACGCAAAGCCCGCTGCCGGGAAGGCGGTGTTTCATATGAAACTCAGTTCTGCTGCCGAATCCGAGATGAGGTCATTTAATTGCGCATCCAGAATATTTTTTCCATGATGTGCGCTGGCGAACGGAAAAATAGCAAAAATAGATCAAAAAATAACGCTGGCCGGCCTACGCAACTAAAAAAAACGAAGAAATGCCACGCACGGAAGGCGCCATGACCGCCAATTCAAAAATCTCGGAACTTGGGCGCCGGCAGCGCCTTGCAGAACAACCAGCGAGTGACCGGTCTTGACCTTTGCAGCCACTCACGCACTGCGCCGTGAATGTCGCAGTTCAGCCTGAAACAGCCAACCCAAGCGGGCGTCGCAAACAGCCGCTCCTGGCCGAACCAGCCCCCGATCACCCCATCCCAAAATCCACCCACCCCATCCCCACCCCCCGATTCACATGCCGCTGCCCACCCACCACCAACTCCGAATCCAGCGTGGCCAAAGCAACGGAGATCCAGGCGCCCTCTGCGTAATGCGCGCTGTGCCACGTCAGCGATGAGCCGCATTGCTGGCAAAAGCAGCGCGTGATGCCGGGCGATGAGGCAAAGGAGCGCAATTGCTCCTGGCCCTGAGTGAAGACAAGGTCCTTTGCCGGCACGCTGCCGTAGGTGGCGAATGCGGCGCCGTGGGCCTTCTGGCAGATGCGGCAGTGGCAGTGCGACACGGCTTTGGGGCTGGACCGCAGTTCATAGGCGATGGCGCCGCACAGGCAGCTGCCGGTCAGGGCAAGAGAGGGGCTATCCGGGGCGTTGCTCATGGTCGGTCGGGCGCAAAAAAGGCGCATGCAATTGTGCATGCGCCCCAATGCCGCGACAGGGACGCGCGGCAACCCCAGGAGTCATCCGTTTCGTCAGTCGCCGATGACCTGCAGCCCGCTGCCGTCCCCATGTGCCTGCAGGCACATTCTTCCGAGATCGTTGAGAAAGCGCAGCACTGGCATCTCGCCCACGCAGGCGGGGATGGCGGCCATGATGTCGTTGTGCAGTTCCAGCAGTTGGTCGGCGGCGACGAACATGGCGGCGGATTCGCCGTAGTAGTGCCGCCAGAAGTCCTGCAGCAGGCCGTGGCGGGCCTTGCCTACGACCAGGGGATAGCCGTTTTCCCAGACCTGTGCGTCCATGGAAAGGCTGGCCAGGCCAGGGTCAACAGGCCGCGCGCTGGCGGGGATCAACAGTACACGTCGCATGTCCATGCTCATTTGCGTCTTCCAGGTGCGCCAGTGGACTCGGGCAACCCGGTCCGGGAGGAGGGTGAGAGGGTTCGCACCGCAGGCGGCAAGAACCGGTTCCCACTTTATTCACGTGTGCACAACAAGAAAATTACAGCTGATTACATGCGGCGAGCGATGCGCCGTGTGCCTGCCGTTCTCCGTTGCAGTTCGCCGTTCAGGCGCTGCGCGCCCCGCCTTCGATCTCGAACGGAAAGTCCCCGAAGCGCAGGCTGCCGCGCCGCCGCTCCACCAGGGCGGGCGAGGCAGCGCATTCGGGCAGGGCGCTGAGGATCTGGTGCTTGGCGCGGAAGATCTGGATGTTCACGTACGAGGGCTCCACGCCCAGCATGCGTGAGAGCGCATCGAGCTCTATCCAGCCCTGGCTTGCGGGGGCCAGGCCTTTTTCTGCGTCCTGCTGGCGCACGCGGGCCAGGGTGACCAGGGTGTAGTGGTGTATGCGTTCGCCCAGCGCAATGGGTTTGCCGTCGCTCATGACGGTCAGGCTGGCGTGCTCTTCGTTCTGGCTGACGGTGAAGCGAAAGGACACTTCCGGCGGCTTGGGCGCACGCGGGTCGAAGCTGCTTTCCCGCGTGGATTCCAGGTCGTCGCATTGCACGAATTCCCAGCTGCCAGCGGAGGTGTGGACCATGGCACCGTCCACCAGCGGCTCGGTGCCGTCGCCGGACTCCTGCAGCCAGCGGCCGTCCTCGAAGAAGACGTTGGCTTCGGGCTCCTGCGCGTCGGGCAGCAGGGTGCCGCGCGGGTTCAGGGCCAGGGGGCCGTCCTGGGGCAGGCCCGGGCCGGGGCTCAGGCAGGTGATGGGAGGTCCCAGGTCTTCCACGGTCCAGGCCGCTTCTGCGCCTTCGCCCATGCTGAGCTTGGCGCCCACCGCCAAAACGGTCCAGCGGCCGGCGACCAGGCGCACGCCGTTGAGCATGGTGCCGTTGCGGCTCTGGTCCACGATTTCCCAGGTCTGCCGGTTCCAGCGGAACAGTGCGTGGACCTGGGAGACGTCGGGCGCCTTCATGACGGTCTGGCAGACCGAGGGATGGCGGCCGAAGGTATGCAGGGGCCGCAGCACGACGATGCGGCCGTCGAGTTGGTTACGAAAGAGGGCCATCGCCTCGAATTCTCCTTGGGGCTTGTGTGAACAGGGGGTGGGCTGGGGGCGCATTGGCCCGGAGCCGGCAGCCTGTTGCCAAGCTGAGAGAGTACATGCCCGCTGCGCGTTTCAGTTTGTCAAACGTACAGAGCCTGCGGATTCAGTTCGGATTCCTGCAGCGGCCGGCTGCGCCAGCCCAGGGCCACGGGTACGTTGCGCAGCCGTGGATTGCCCAGCTCCGGCCAGATATGGCACAGGCCGGGAATCACGACCTTGACGGTGTGCACAGGGATGTCGGGGCGCGAGTGGTCGTAGACGATGGTTTCCAGGCCCAGGCCGCGTGCGATGTTCACGCAGCGCGCAATGGCCTGGGCAATGTCTGGCGGCGTGGTGTCCGGCGTGTGCCCAGACAGAGGCGCAGGCTGTTGCGGCGGTGCATCGGCGCTGTCCGCAGGGTGCAGGAAGGCCTGCAGTGGCTCGGGCACGGCAAAGCTTTTGCCGGCCGCGATCAGCTGGCTGATTTCGGTGAGGGCGCGTTCGCAGGCCAGGGCGAGGTCCAGGCTGCAGCCAAAGCCCACGGCCCATTGGCCGGTCTGTGCATGACGGCCCACGGAGACGACCACGGGTATGCCGAAGTCGTGCGTGATGTCCAGCAGCCAGTACGACCATTGCGGGCCGCAGCTGCGGTCCAGGCGCTGGCGTGTGGCCTGGTCGATGCCTTGCAGCGCAATGGCGGGCCTGCGGATCTGGCCGTACCACCAGATGGCGGCGGCGTCGCGTTCCACCAGTTCCATGAAGCCTTGCAGGATGGCTTCTTCCCGCGTGTTGCCTGCGGCGCAGCCGTTGGAGGTCCAGCCCACGTGGTACTGGCTTTGCGCAGGCGCATGGGCCAGGCAGAAGGCCAGCGGCAGGTAGCGGCGCGCATCGGCGGTCAGGGACCAGGCGGGAGCCCACCACAGGGGTTCGCACTGGCCGGCGCTGGGGGCCACGGCATGCGGCGGCCTGTCGGTGGCAAAGCCGGCAGTCTGCCGCTCGCTGAAGCGGGCCAGTTCCGTGGGCGTGATGCAGGGCGCGTCCAGCTCGGCGGCGGGGCCGATGACCACGGCTTCGTCGCCCTGGTGGAAGGCGGCGTAGCGCTCCACGGCTTCGCACATGGCGCTGGCGCGGGCCTGCATGGCCGACAGGCCCTTGCCCAGGCACAGCTGTGTTCCGGAGCCGGCCAGGCTGGTGCTGCCGGGGGCCGGTGTTCTGAAGATTTCGCTGCGGTAGACGGTGAGCGCTTCGTCTGTCTCGGCCGTCAGCGGCGTGACGCTGGCAATCACGCCGGTCAGCGGGCTGACGTGCTGCGACAGGCGCTGCACCGTGGTCTCGGCCGGCACGCTGCGCCAGCCGCCATCGGCGCGCGCTGCATGCGTGCCTGGAACTGGCGCAATGCGTTCACGCTGGCGCAGGGCCATCAGCCCCGGCGTGCCGCAGTGCGGGCATTGCGGGCGGGCGGCCACCGGGTGGGGCTGCTCAGGCTCCAGCGTCCACACGGTTTGCGCCGCATCGGTGTGCGCCAGCAGGCGCTGCACCATGGGCAGCAGGGCCTGCAGCCGCGTGGCGATGAGGTCGGCGCCGGCGCGCACGGGCGGGCAGCGGTCGCTGTCCTGAGGCTGGCCATGCTTGCCGCCGCGTGCGGGATGGTTGCGTTGCCAGCGGTGTGCGAGGCAATGCCAGCAGGCCGCTGCCTGGGGTTTGAAAAGCGGCCCCGCCATGGCCTGCTCGCCCGCTGGCCGCACCAGCAGCCAGGGCCGGCCTGCGGCACGCTGGTTGGCGTCAATGGCGCCCAGGCGCGGGTCCAGATAGTCGTCGCAGAAAACGATGGTGAGGGGGGTGGGGGCGGGGGCCTGCGTGGCCACGGCCGCAGCAACGGCCACAGCCCAGTGGCAGGCGGCTGTGCTGTCCAGCGCTGCAGTCAGCATGACGATGTCGATCTGCTCCGATGCCTGCAGGCGCACGGACGGGGCCGAGAAATCCGGTTGCAGATAACCGGGGCCGTTCAAGCCGCTGTGCTGTACCGGCTGGACCAGGCCCTGGCGCAGCAGGGCGCCCAGGGCGTGCAGCATCTGTGCAAGCGGCGCATCGGGCGCTGCGGCGCAGTGCTGCATGAGGCTGGTGCCGGCCTGCAGCGGGGCGTTCAGCGCCAGCACGGCGGCGGAGCCCAGGGCCAGGGTGTCGCGTTCGCTGGCCAGCAAAAGGCGGTCGCCCTGCTGCACGGGCGGCAGGAATTTCTCGTGCCAGCGAAAGGCGTGGGCGAACAGGTCCGGGGCCGTGGGCTCAGGCAAGAGACGGTGCTCCGAGTTCAAGGCGGACGACGGCATAGGGGTGCTGGCCGGTGGTGGCGTGGAAGGCGGTCTCGAACAGCTGGTGCTGCTGCGAGAAGCGGGCATACAGGTGCTCTTGCAGGCTGATGCGGATGGCGGGGTGGATGCGCTCTATCTGCGCGCCGTCCGCAAAGCCGGAGACGACGGGCAGGCGCATTCCGCCCACCTGCATGGGCAGCCTCGCAAGGGCCGGGTGCACATGGTCGAGCACGACGGTGCACGGCGGGCTGCCGGGCGCGGCAAAGCGCTGGGCCAGCTGCTGCAGCATGGCCTCCAGCGCAGCCTGGGGAAGATAGGGGCAGACGCCTTCCAGCAGCACCAGAACGGGCTGGTTGCCGGGCAGGGCGGCGGTGTCCAGCCAGGAGGTGTCGAGGATGGAGCAGGCGAGGTTGGCTTCAGGGCCTGCAATGTATTGCGCGCGCAGGGCGATGGCGTCGGGCAGGTCCACGTTCAGCCAGCGTGCGGTGCCGGCCTCGGGAGCCAGACGGTTGCGCCGCGTGCACAGGCCTGCACCCAGCGCAATGCACAGGCCGGATGGATGGGCGGTCAGAAATTCGGTGGTGAGCCGGTCGAACAGCTGCGAGCGCAGCACCACGCTGCGTACAAAGGCGGGGTCGGCCGCATGGGCCTCGCTGGCCTGGGGCAGGGCGGCGGCAATGCGGCGCGCCTCGGGGTCGGAAAAAGGCGGCAGTTCCGGCAGTTCCGAGGAAGCTGCCGGACCTGCCGCCCGGGCACGTGCCGCCAGCGTCAGCAGCAAGGTGGCCGTGGCCCCTTGCAGCTGCGCCGGTGCCGTATCAGCAGGTAAAGGGGTAGGCGTCACCGGTGTTGTTGTAGGAGGTGAGGGCGATGGCCCACAGGTCCTGCTCGGCGGGTGCCACCGGGTAGTTCAGCACGATGCCGTTCTTGATGGCCGTGCCGTCTGCGCGCTGCAGGTTCCATTCGCCGCGTGCCGCATCCCAGGTGAAGGCCTGCTCGGTCTCGAAGCGCACCTGGAAGTTGAACGGGTTGTTGTAGCCCAGCCATTGGCTCAGCACGGGGGCCTTGTCCTTGCCGTCGTCACGCGTCAGCTCTGCGTGGAACTCGGGCGACTGCCAGGCCAGGGCGATGGCGCGCAGCACCACGCCGCCAAAGGCCAGCAGCGAGTCCGGGCCGCCGCCGGGGATGCCCAGGCCCGTGGGCAGGGCGGCCTTGAGCGTGCCGTTGCTCGGTTCCTCGAACGAGGTGCTGACGCCCATGAAGTTGGGGAACAGCTGGTAGTAGGCGGCCAGGGCCTCGGAGGCGTGGGTCTGGGGCGCCTGGGGCAGGACGATGACGAATTCATCGTCAGGACCGATCCAGCCGGCCGTGAGCACGGGCTTCCATTCGGCGCGCTGGGTGGGGTCGTCGCTCAGGCGCAGCGACACATCGACCTGTGGCCACTGGGTCGGCAGGCTGAAGTCGCGGTGCAGCATGGGCTGGATGTCGCGCTGCCCCAGCAGGTCACGGCGGTAGGCGTCATCCTGCCAGGAGCGGGCGATGGCCCGCAGATAGGCAAGGCGGAATGCGAGCAACGGTTCAGTATTCTGCAGCTGGGTGGTCATGTGACTTCATCCTCG
>NZ_JAELTK010000025.1:0-71313 GCF_016428765.1 Delftia sp. ASV31 | reverse complement strand
AGATGTGTATAAGAGACAGGGCGATTACGAGTGGATGATCGTTGTTTGAATAAATATTTACCGTGTCTGTAGCCTCCCATCGACCTGTTGGTTCATAGCTGCAAGCAACCAGTGTGGCGGCGAAAATAGGGCCCATGAATCGAGTAATTTTTTTCATCAATTTGCCTTTGAATAGTTCACTTTTCTAATTACACGCCCAGATTTGGAAACTGCAAGCAGTAGTTCCTTGGGAGAGGTTAGATGGCCGGATGAAGGATTGTTCTTGAACCGAGGATCGTGGGAGAGAATGCCTATCATCTCAAGAATCTCAGCAACATTGGTGGAGCAGCTGTTGGCTGTGATGCTGTAGGGTTTATTCTCCTTTACTCTTTTGTCAAGCTCTTTCTTGATGATTGATTTCTCTTCATTGGACAGGCGTATCACTAGGCCGATGATATCTCTTTTAACTCTATGTATATTTTCATGAATATACTCTTCTCGATCCAAAACTGCATATTTTGTCGGCGCACGACTGTATATCTTTCCATCGATATCAATTGCAGCATGCCCCCATTGGGATCCTGAACTGATAAACCTCCCATCAAAGATGAAAACCTCGATCGTAGGCCCCTGAATTACCGGCTCCGGCCCCATGAATTGCGCCATGCGCCGTTCGTAGCCAAAGATTGCTGGCGGCTGGGCGAGCAGTTCGAACATGCGGGTCGCTGGTGCAATCCGGCCCTGGGTCATGACGGGCGAGCCGGACAGTTGCTGAAAGGTGGCGATCGAGCGCTCCAGCGCCCTGGACCATCTGCCGTCCTCACGCAGCAGTTTGCGGCAGGGATCGCGTTGCATATGTCCGTTGAGCAATTGCTGGACAGTGAACACGTCTTTGGGATGGTTCATTGCCGCCCGCCCCACGGGGCCGGAAATTCTTGCAGTTGTTGCCATGGTCTCCCTCCGGTATGGACGCCGGCCGGCTGAAGCCGGCTCTCACGTTGAGGAAGATGCTATGCAAGGCCCTGGTGCAATGGACGGGGCGGTCTGCACTTTCGCGCACGAGAATTGACTGTGGGCGCAACGACGAAGGAAAAAACGCCATCCGCATCGTTTTGTTGCGGATGGCGTCAGTGATGAAAGCAGCCGCCAGCACCTGGCGGCTGCTTTGGGTCCTGCCTCAGGCCAGCGTGTAGGCGGTCTTCACCGTCGTATAGAACTCCTGCGCATAGCGGCCCTGTTCGCGCGGGCCGTAGCTGCTGCCCTTGCGGCCGCCGAAGGGCACGTGGTAGTCCACGCCGGCCGTGGGCAGGTTGACCATGACCATGCCGGCCTGGCTGTGGCGCTTGAAGTGGGTGGCGTGCTTGAGGCTGGTGGTGGCAATGCCTGCGGCCAGGCCAAAGGGCGTGTCGTTGGCTACGGCCAGGGCTTCTTCGTAGTCCTTCACGCGGATGACGCTGGCCACGGGGCCGAAGACTTCCTCGCGGTTGATGCGCATGGCGGCCTGGGTGTCCACGAACAGGGTGGGCGCCATGTAGTAGCCCTTGTTGCCGCTGCCGGTGTGGCAGGCGGCGGCAGCGCCGCCGGCAGCCAGCACGGCGCCTTCGGCCTTGGCGATTTCCACGTAGCTCAGGTCCTGCTCCAGCTGGGCCTGGCTGACCACGGGGCCCATGTCGGTGCCTGCGGCGCGGGCATCGCCCACCTTGATCCTGGCCATGCGGGCCTGCAGGGCCTCGATGAAGGCGGGGTAGATCCTGTCAGTGACGATGAGGCGGCTCGATGCCGTGCAGCGCTGGCCCGTGGAGTAGAAACCGCTTTGCGCGGACAGCTCCACGGCCTGGGTGAGGTCGGCGTCGTCCAGCACGATCTGCGGGTTCTTGCCGCCCATCTCCAGCTGCACCTTCTTGCCGCTTTCCACGCAGGCGCGGGCAATGCCGCGGCCCACGCCGACGGAGCCGGTGAAGCTGATGGCGGCCACGTCGCTGTGGCGCACCAGGGCATCACCGATGACGCGGCCCGGGCCCATGACGAGGTTGAAGACGCCGGCCGGAATGCCCGAGCGGTGAATGATGTCGGCCAGCGCCCAGGCGCTGCCGGGCACGAGGTCGGCGGGCTTCAGAACCACGCAGTTGCCGAAGGCCAGGGCCGGGGCGATCTTCCAGGCGGGAATGGCGATGGGGAAGTTCCACGGCGTGATCAGGCCCACCACGCCGACGGGCTCGCGCGTGATTTCCACGCCGATGCCGGGGCGCACGGATGGCAGGGTCTCGCCGGCCAGGCGCAGGCATTCACCCGCGAAGAACTTGAAGATCTGGCCTGCGCGGCCGACTTCGCCGATGGCTTCGGGGCGGGTCTTGCCTTCCTCGCGCGCCAGCAGGTCGCCCAGCTCTTCCTTGCGGGCCAGGATTTCGTTGCCGATCTTGTCCAGGGCGTCGTGGCGGGCCTGGATGCCCGAGGTGCTCCAGGCGGGAAAGGCCGCGGCCGCCGCAGCGATGGCGGCTTCCACATCGGCGGCATTGCCCTGGGCGTACTCGCCGATCACATCGGACAGGTCGCTGGGGTTGGTGTTGGCGCTGTAGCCGTCGGCGGCCTTCCATTGGCCGTTGATGAGGTTGTCGTAGCGGGACATGAGGTGCTCCGGGAAAGGGGTAACGGAAGGAAGGGGTCAGCGGACCATGCAGGGGCGCTTGTTGTCGAAGGTCCAGCCCGGGATCAGGTATTGCATGGCCATGGCGTCATTGCGCGCGCCCAGGCCGTGCTCCAGGTACAGGGCGTTGGCGCGCTGCAGCGCGGCGCGGTCCACGGTGACGCCCAGGCCCGGGGTCTTGGGCACTTCGACGAAGCCGCCCTTGATCTGCAGCGGGTTCTGGGTGAGGTACTGGCCGTCCTGCCAGATCCAGTGCGTGTCGATGGCCGTGACCTTGCCGGGCACGGCGGCGGCCACGTGGGTGAACATGGCCAGCGAGATGTCGAAGTGGTTGTTGGAGTGCGAGCCCCAGGTCAGGCCCCAGTCGCGGCAGGTCTGGCCCACGCGCACGGAGCCCGCCATGGTCCAGAAATGCGGGTCGGCCAGGGGGATGTCCACGGACTGCAGCGACAGCGCATGCACCATCTGGCGCCAGTCGGTGGCGATCATGTTGGTGGCCGTGGGCAGGCCGGTGGCGCGGCGGAATTCGGCCATGACTTCGCGGCCCGAGAAGCCGTTCTCGGCGCCGCAGGGGTCTTCGGCATAGGCGAGCACGCCGTGCATGTCGCGCATGAGGCGGATGGCGTCCTTGAGCAGCCAGCCGCCGTTGGGGTCCAGCGTGACGCGCGCCTGCGGGAATCGCCTGGCCAGCGCGGTGACGGCCTCCACCTCCTGCTCGCCGGCCAGCACGCCGCCCTTGAGCTTGAAGTCGTTGAAGCCGTAGCGCGCATGCGCCGCCTCGGCCTGGCGCACGATGGCGGCCGGGTCCATGGCGGTCATGTGGCGCACCTGCGTCCAGTCGTCGCTGCCGCTTTGGTCTTCGCCGGGCTGGACGTAAGGCAGGTCGGTCCTGTCGGTGGGGCCGGTGAAGAACAGGTAGCCCAGCATCTCCACGCGGTCGCGCTGCTGGCCTTCGCCCAGCAGGGCTGCCACGGGCACGCCCAGGTGCTGGCCCAGCAGGTCCAGCAGGGCCGACTCCACGGCGGTGACGGCATGCACGGCAATGCGCAGATCGAAGGTCTGCAGGCCGCGCCCGCCCGTGTCGCGCCCGGCCAGGGCCTGCTGCAGGTTTTGCAGCAGCTTGAGGTGGTTGCCCACGGACTGGCCGATGAGCAGCGCCTTGCTGTCCTCCAGCGCCTGGCGTATGCCTTCGCCGCCAGGCACCTCGCCCACACCGGTGTGGCCCGCGCTGTCGTGCACGAGCACGATGTTGCGCGTGAAGTAGGGCGCATGCGCGCCGCTGAGGTTCATGAGCATGCCGTCGCGGCCGGCGACGGGAATGACTTCGATCTCGGTGATGGTCGGGGTGGAGGACATGGCGTGCTCTTGGATCGTTTGGATCGGTCTCTGGGAAAAAACGGCTATGCGGCGGCGGTGGCCGCCTGCTGCGCGGCGGACCACGGCACCTCGGCCTCGGGCCGGCCCGTGGCGATGAACTGCGCCAGGTTGCGCAGCACGAGGTCGGCCATGGCGCGGCGGGTTTCGTGCGTGCCGCTGGCGATGTGGGGCGCCAGCACCACGTTGTCCAGCGACAGCAGCTCGGCATGGGGGCGTGGCTCGTCCTCGAACACATCCAGGCCCGCGCCCGCGATGCGGCCCTGCTGCAGGGCCTGGACCAGTGCGGCCTCGTCGACCACGCTGCCGCGCGCCACGTTGATCAGAAAGCCCTGCGGGCCCAGCGCGTCCAGCACCTCGGCGTTGACCAGGTGCTGCGTGCCGTCGCCGCCTGCGGCCGTGATGACGAGGAAGTCGGCCCAGCGCGCCAGCTCCAGCAGCGAGGGCTGGTAGAGGTGGGGCGATCCCTCGACCGGGCGGCGGTTGTGATAGGCCACCTCCATGTCGAAGCCGGCCGCGCGGCGCGCCACGGTGGAGCCGATGCGGCCCATGCCGAAGATGCCCAGGTGCTTGCCGCTGGCGCGCGTGCGGATGCCGAAGCGGCCTCGGCTCCAGTCGCCCCGGCGCACGAAGCGGTCGGACTCGCTCAGGCCACGCGCCGCATCCAGCAGCAGCGCAAAGGCCATGTCGGCCACGCAGTCGTCCAGCACGCCGGGCGTGTAGCCCACGCGGGCGCCCTGGCGCAGCAGGGACTCGCGGTCCAGCGCGTCAAAGCCCACGCCGAAGCTGCTCACGAAGCGCAGCTGGGGCAGGGCCTGCACCACGCTCGCGGGCACGCCCATGGCGGCCGAGGTGACCAGGTATTCGAACTGCGCGCCGTGCTCGGCGAGAAAGCGCTCGCGGTCGGGCTGCTCGGACAGCAGCGTCACCTCATAGGCCTGGGCCAGCTCGGCATCGAGCTGGGGAAGTGGCATCTTGCCGAACTGGAGAACGCGTGGACGGGAGGTCGCCATGCCTTGGAATCCTTGGAACTTGCGGGGGCTGGAAGCCTCGGTGAAAAGGGCCTGCGTGGTGGCAGGCCTGCGGAGATGACCAGAGGCCAACCCGGATTTATCTCAGCTATCCCCTGTGCTCAATGTAGAAAAATCTGTTCAAAACTGGCGCGACCAAAGATCAGAGACACCGAGGAAGGGCCTAAGCCGGCCGCGCCGCCCCGCACCGAGGGTGTCGTTCCCCTCCCGCGGAGCGAGAGAGGGCGCCGTGCAACGGGGGAAGGCGCGAAGCGACTCAGGGGGTGCCTCATTTCAATCAGCAGTGATTTTTCGGGTCTGGATCAGCTGCTTCCAGCGCTCCGACTCCTGGGCCTGGTAGCGCGTGAATTCCTCGGGCGTGTTGCCCACGATCTCCAGGCCCTGCTCCACGAAGCGCTTGCGGATGTCGGGCTGCTGCACGGAGGCGATGGCGGCCTTGGCCAGCTTGGCCTTCACATCGGCGGGCAGGCCCTTGGGGGCGGCCAGGCCTTGCCAGGAGTAGACCTCGGCACCCTTGACGCCGGCCTCGGCCAGCGTGGGCACATCGGGCAGCACGGGCGATCGCTGGCTGCCGGTCACGGCGATCGCATGCAGCTTGCCGCTGCGCAGATGGGGCAGCACGGCGTTGACGTTCTGGAACGAGAAGTCCACCTGGCCGCCGATCAGGTCCGTGATGGCCGGGGCGCCGCCCTTGTAGGGAACGTGCATGCCTTCGGTGCCGCTTTGCTGCCAGAACAGCTCGGCCGACAGATGGTCCGAGGAGCCGTTGCCCGAACTCGCGAAACTGATCTTGCCGGGGTTGGCCTTGAGCGCGGCGATGACCTCGGCCACGGTGCGGGCCTTCTGCGCGGGGCTGGCCACGAGCACGTTGGGCGCCTGCACGGGTATGGTGATGTAGTCGAAGTCCTTGCCTGCGTCATAGGGCACGTTCTTGACCAGGTGCGGCGTGACCACGAAGGGGCCCAGCGAGGCCACCAGCAGCGTGTAGCCATCGGCCGGTGCGCGCTTGACGGCGCCCGCGCCGATGGTGCCGGTGGCGCCGGGGCGGTTTTCCACCACGAAGGGCTTGCCCAGCTGCTCGCCCATGCTCAGGGCCATGGCGCGTGCCACCGTGTCGGTGGAGCCGCCGGCCGGGAAGGGCACGATGATGTTGACGGCCTTGTCCGGAAAGCTGCCGGCCGCCTGCGCCGTGAGGGCCAGTGCGGCACCCAGCGTGATCAGAATCTTCTTCATGTTCTTGTCTCCTGGGGGGCGCAAGGGCCGGACTGGCCCCTGCGTCCGGTCTTGTGGCTTATTGCGGGCCGAGCTTGTCGATCAGGGCCTTGAGCTCTTCCAGCTCGGAGGGCTTGAGGTCCGTCAGCGGGGCGCGCACGGGGCCTGCGTCGTGGCCGACCAGCTTGGCGCCGGCCTTGATGATGCTCACGCCGTAGCCTTCGACGCGGTTGCGGATCTTCAGGTAGGGCATGAAGAATTCCTTGAGCAGCTTGTGCTGCGTGGTCATGTCGTCGGTGCGCACGGCTTCGTAGAACGCCATCGCCGTCTTTGGGATGAAGTTGAAGACGGCCGAGGAGTACACCGGCGTGCCCAGGGCCTTGTAGGCGGCCGCATAGACCTCGGCCGTGGGCAGGCCGCCCAGGTAGGCGAAGCGGTCGCCCATCTTCATGAAGATGGCGGACATGGTCTCGATGTTGCCCATGCCGTCCTTGAAGCCCACCAGGTTGGGGCAGCGCTCGGCCAGGATGGCCAGCGATTCGGGCGTGAAGCGGGTGCGGTCGCGGTTGTAGACGATGACGCCGAACTTCACGCTCTTGCAGACCTGCTCCACATGGGCGATCAGGCCTTCCTGGCCGGCTTCGGTCAGGTAGTGGGGCAGCAGCAGGACGCCGTGGGCGCCCAGGCGCTCCGCTTCCTGGGCATTGGCAATGGCCGTGCGCGTGGGGCCGCCGGCGCCCGCGATGATGGGCACCTTGCCGCGGCAGGTGTCCACGGCGGTCTTGATGATCTGGCCGTATTCCTCGCCGTACAGCGAGAAGTACTCGCCCGTGCCGCCGGCCGCGAACAGTGCGCTGGCGCCGTAGGGGGCAAGCCATTCGAGGCGGGCCGCATAGCCCTTGGCATTGAAGTTGCCGTTGCTGTCGAAGTCCGTCACGGGGAAGGACAGCAGGCCGGAACTCATCACGTCTTTGAGGTCTTGGGGGGTCATGGTGCTCTCGGGAATAAGGGTGGGGAAGAAAGAAAAAAGGGTGGAATCAGTCGAGCTTGAGGCCGGCGGTCTGCACGACCTTTTGCCAGCGCTGGCGTTCGGTGGTCAGGAAGCGCGCGGTCTCGGCGGGGTTCATGGTCACGACCTCGGCGCCCTGGCCCGTGAGGCGGGCGCGCACCTCGGGCGAGCGGATGGCGGTGATCAGGGCCTCATGCAGGCGCTGGACCACGGCCTCGGGTGTCTTGGCGGGAACGACCACGCCTTGCCAGGTGCCGGTCTCGAAGCCGGGCACGCCCTGCTCGGCGATGGTGGGCACGTTGGCGGCCAGCGGCATGCGCGTGCCCTTGGACAGGCCCAGCAGCTTGAGCTTGCCGCTTTGCACATGGGGGTAGGTGGCCAGCATGCCGTTCATCAGCACCTGGGTCTGGCCTGCCACCGTGTCCTGGATGGACTGCACGCCGCCCTTGTAGGGCACGTATTCCCAGCGGGCGCCCGTGGCGCGCGCCAGTTCCACGCCGGCCAGGTGCGGGGCGCTGCCCGTGGCGGTGACGGCAAAGCTCAGGTCTTCCTTCTTGGACAGGGCCACCAGCTCCTGCAGGTTGTTGGCCGGCACCGAGGGGTGGACCACCAGCAGGTGGGGCGAGTAGGCCAGCATGGCCGTGCCGCGCAGGTCCCGGGACAGGTCGAAGGACAGCTTGGTGTAGAGCGAGGGCGAGATGGCCAGCGCACCCAGGTCGCACAGCATCAGCGTGTGGCCGTCGGGCTGGGCCTTGGCCACCATGTCGGCGCCCAGGTTGCCGTTGGCGCCGGGCTTGTTCTCGATGACCACGGGCTGCTTGAGTTCTGCCGACAGCAGCGGGCCGATGGCGCGCGCAATGATGTCCGAGCTGCCGCCCGGCGGGTAGGGCACCACCAGGCGCAGCGGGCGCGTGGGCCAGTTGCTCTGGGCCAGCGCACCGGCGCCGGTGGCCACGAGGGCGGTGGCGCCAGCGGCGCGCAGGAACTGCTTTCGGCTCAGGGTCATGCTCTTGTCTCCGGGTTTTATGTTGTCAGTTGTCGTACAACTGGAGCCGATTTTTAACCGAGATCTGCAAGCAGTGATAAAGGGTTTTCCCTTGGTTGTCTGAATTCCCGTGGCAAAGCCATGGGCCCCGAAAGGCCCATGGGGGCACTCAGGCGGCGCTGGTCTTTTGCGCCAGGCGCAGGCGTTCGCGGCTGTTGGTCAGGTGGATGCGCATGGCCGCGCGGGCCGAGTCGGCGTCCTGGCGCTCGATGGCGGCGAGGATTTCCTCATGCTCGCGGTTGACGCGGCGCAGATAGTCGGGGTCGCGCTGCGGCTGGTGGATGGAGGCGATGCGCGTGCGCGGAATCAGCTGGGCGCCGAAGTGCCGCAGGATGTCGCCGAAGTAGCGGTTGCCCGTGGCCTCGGCGATCTGGGTGTGGAAGGCCAGGTCATGGGCCACCGTGTCCTCGCCGCGCGCAAAGGCGATCTCGAAGGCCTGCAGCGCCATGCGTATGCCCTGCAGCTGCTCGGGGCTGCGGCGCAGCGCGGCCAGGCCGGCGCTTTCGGTCTCCAGGCTGATGCGCAGCTCCAGCACGGCCATCACGTCCACGGCGGCCGTCAGCTCGTCGGCATTGAGCATCAGCGTGGATGCGGGCTGGGCGGCGCGCACGAAGGTGCCTATGCCGTGGCGCGTCTCCACCAGGCCCGAGGCCTGCAGGCGCGACAGCGCCTCGCGCACCACGGTGCGGCTGACTTCGTAGGTCTGCACCAGCGACGACTCCGTGGGCAGCTTCTCGCCTTCGGCCAGCAGGCCGTTGCGGATCTTGCTCGCAAACTCGTCGAACAGCAGGGCGGCCAGATTGCGGCCGCTGCGACCGGACTTTCCTCGCAGGGGAAGCTCGATCGTTGGGGGTGATGCGGGAAATCCCTTTGCCGAACTTTCCATGGTGCTGATCATAATCGCTCCAAGTTGTACGACAACGTATCACAAGACGTCCGCGCTATCGAGCTTTTTCTGATCCTCCTGAACCCGCATTCCAGATGAGCACCACCCACGCGACCCACGCGATCCGCCACATACGCATCACGCCCATTGCCTTCCGCGATCCGCCGCTGCTCAATGCCGCCGGCATCCACGAGCCCTGGGCGCTGCGCTCCATCATCGAGATCGAGACGGCCTCGGGCCTGGTCGGCATCAACGAAAGCTATGGCGACCAGCCCATGCTCGATGCGCTGGCCAAGGCCGCGCCCGCGCTGGTGGGGCTGTCCCCCTGGGCGCTCAACGAGATGGAGGTCCGCGTCGCGGCCCTGGTGGCGCCGCCTGCGCTGACGGCTTCCGAATTCCTGGGCCAGCAGGTGTCGCTGGCGCCGGGCACGCATGTGTCCAAGACGGTGGCCAAGGTGGTCAGCGCCTTCGAGCTGGCCATGCTGGACCTGCAGGGCCAGATGGCGGGCGCCCCCATCGTGGACCTGCTGGGCGGCGCCGCGCGCGACAGCGTGCCGTTCTCGGCCTACCTGTTCTACAAGTACGCCGAGCACATCGACAGGCCCTATGGACCAGATTCTTCGCCCGACGCCTGGGGCGAGGCCCTGGCGCCGCAGCAGTTGGTGGAGCAGGCGCGGCGCATGATTGCGCAGTACGGCTTCAAGAGCATCAAGCTCAAGGCCGGCGCGCTGCCGCCCGAGCAGGAGGCGGCCGGCATCCTGGCGCTGGCCGATGCCTTTCCAGGCACGCCGCTGCGCATTGATCCCAATGGCAACTGGACGGTGGAGACCAGCCTGAAGATCGTGCAGCAGCTGCAGGGCGTGCTCGAGTACTACGAGGACCCGGCGCCCGGCCTGGACGGCATGGCCGCCGTGGCACGCGAGTGCGATGTGCCCCTGGCCACCAACATGGTGGTGACGGACTTTGCCGAATTCCGCCGCAACGCCGACATGGGCTGCCCCGTGAAGATCGTGCTCAGCGACCACCATTACTGGGGCGGGCTTCGCGCCACGCAGCGCCTGTCCACGCTTTGCCGCACCTTCGACCTGGGCTTGTCCATGCACAGCAACTCGCACCTGGGCATCAGCCTGGTGGCCATGACGCACCTGTGCGCCAGCGTGCCCCTGCTGACCTATGCCTGCGACACGCATTACCCCTGGCAGGACGAGGAAGTCGTCGAGGGCGGCCGGCTGCAGTTCGAGCAGGGCAGCCTGCGCGTGCCCACGGCGCCCGGCCTGGGTGTGCGGCTGGACCGCGAGGCCCTGGGCCGCCTGCACGACAACTACCTGCACTGCGGCATCCGCAACCGCGACGACCTGGGGCAGATGCGCAAGTACAACCCCGCGTTCACCGGCCACCAGCCGCGCTTCTGAACCCGCTTTCACACCATTCCAACGACAAGCCCTTCCCGGAGACAAGCACCATGCAACGCCGCACACTCATCCAACATTCCCTCGCCAGCGCCCTGCTGCTGGGCACGGCCCTGGCCGCCATGCCCGCCGCCGCGCAGGGCAACTGGCCCACGGGCAAGCCCATCACCTACCTGGTGCCGTTCCCGCCTGGCGGCAATACCGATACGCTGGCGCGCGTGATCGCCCAGCCGCTGAGCAAGGCCCTGGGCACGCCCGTGGTGATCGAGAACAAGGGCGGCGCGGGCGGCAGCGTGGGCTCGGCCATCGCGGCGCGCGCACCGGCCGATGGCTACACCATCCTGGGCGGCACCATCAGCTCGCACGCCATCAATGTGAGCCTGTACGCCAAGCTGGACTACGACCCGGTCAAGTCCTTCACGCCGGTGGCCATGCTGGGCTCGGGCCCGCTGGTGCTGGTGGTGCCGGCCTCCAGCCCCTACAAGACGCTGGCCGACGTGCTGGCCGCCAGCAAGGCCAAGGCAGCGGCGGGCGGCCTGACCTCGGCCTCGCCGGGCAGCGGCACCTCCAACCACATGGCGCTGGAGCTGCTGGGCTACCAGACGGGCGTGAAGTTCACCCACGTGCCCTACAAGGGCAGCGGCCCGGCCGTGCAGGACGTGATCGGCGGCCAGGTGGACATGATGTTCGACACCGCCCTGGTCGTCGGCCCCCATGTGCAGGCCGGCAAGCTGCGCCCCATTGCCGTGACCAGCTCGCGGCGCCTGGAGTCGCTGCCCGATGTGCCCACCATCGCCGAGGCCGGCGAGAAGGGCTTCGACATGGGCTCGTGGCAGGCAGTGTTTGCGCCCGCAGGCACGCCCAAGCCCATCGTGGACCGGCTGCATGCGGAGATCATGAAGATCGTCGCCACGCCCGAGGTGCAGGCGCGCCTGAAGAACTTCGGCATGCTGCCCTCGCAGATGACGCCGGCCGAGCTGGGCGAGTACCAGAAGGCCGAGGTGGTCAAGTGGGGGAAGGTGATCAAGGCTGCTGGAATAAAAGCAGAGTAAATAAAGCACCCCCTGAGCGGCTTGCGCCGCTTCCCCCTCTCTACTTGCTTCGCAAGGGAGGGGGACGACACCCTCGGTGCGGGGCGGCCCTTCCTCGGTGTCCCTCGCCTTGGGCCGCGCCAGTCGCGCAGGCTGTGCCAACTGCTTTACTGCTGTAGTGCCAGCCTTTTAGAAAATTGAGACATTGCCATGAGTACCCCACTTCCTCTTTCCATCCGCATGCATCCGGCCGACAACGTGGCCATCGTGGCCAATGACGGGGGGTTGCCTGCGGGCACGGTGATGCCCGGGGGGCTGGTGCTGGTCGACAAGGTGCCGCAGGCGCACAAGGTGGCGCTGGTGGACATTGCCGAGGGCGGCGAGGTGCGCCGCTACAACGTGGTGA
Source organism: Delftia sp. ASV31 (assembly GCF_016428765.1). Classification (NCBI taxonomy): domain Bacteria; kingdom Pseudomonadati; phylum Pseudomonadota; class Betaproteobacteria; order Burkholderiales; family Comamonadaceae; genus Delftia; species Delftia sp. ASV31. Next base: position 59,287 of record NZ_JAELTK010000025.1, on the reverse strand, counting down.
TCGGCTATGCGCTGCAGGCCATTGCCGCGGGCAGCTGGGTGCATGAGCGGCTGCTGCGCATGCCGGGGGCACTGTCTCTTGAGGGGTTGCCGATCGCCACGGTGCAGCCGCCCGAGCTGCCGCCGCTGACGGGCTACACCTTCGAGGGCTACCGCAATGCCGATGGCACGGTGGGCACGCGCAATATCCTGGCCATCACCACGACGGTGCAGTGCGTGGCCGGGGTGCTGGATTTCGCGGTGGGCCGCATCAAGGCCGAGCTGCTGCCGCGCTATCCGAATGTGGACGATGTGGTGGGCCTGGAGCACAGCTATGGCTGCGGCGTGGCCATCGATGCCGTGGGCGCCGAGATTCCGCAGCGCACGCTGCGCAACATCAGCCACAACCCGAATTTTGGCGGCGAGGTGATGGTGGTGAGCCTGGGCTGCGAGAAGCTGCAGCCCGAGCGGCTGCTGCCGCCGGGGTCCTTCCCCATCGTCGATGAGCGCGAGCCCGCGCTGGACGTGGTCTGCCTGCAGGACGAGGCGCATGTGGGCTTCATGTCCATGGTGGACTCCATCATGGGCAGCGCCAGGGTGCATCTGGAGCGGCTGAACGCGCGCCGGCGCGAGACCGTGCCGGCCAGCGCCCTGGTGGTGGGCGTGCAGTGCGGCGGCAGCGATGCGTTCAGCGGCGTCACGGCCAACCCGGCCGTGGGCTTTTGCACCGATTTGCTGGTGCGCGCAGGCGCCACCGTGATGTTCAGCGAGGTGACCGAGGTGCGCGACGGCATCGACCAGCTCACCTCGCGCGCCTCCAGCCCCGAGGTGGCCCAGGCCATGATCGAGGAGATGGCCTGGTACGACGCCTACCTGGACAAGGGCCGCGTGGACCGCAGCGCCAACACCACGCCGGGCAACAAGAAGGGCGGCCTGTCCAACATCGTCGAGAAGGCGATGGGCTCCATCATCAAGAGCGGCACGGCGCCCATCACCGGCGTGCTGTCGCCGGGCCAGCGGCTGGCCGACCGGGGCATCCAAAGCGGCCTGGTCTATGCGGCCACGCCAGCCAGCGACTTCATCTGCGGCACGCTGCAACTGGCCGCCGGCATGAACCTGCATGTGTTCACCACGGGCCGGGGCACGCCCTACGGCCTGGCCCAGGTGCCCGTGATCAAGGTGGCCACGCGCAGCGACCTGGCGCGGCGCTGGCATGACCTGATGGACGTGAACGCGGGCCGCATCGCCGAAGGCCAGGCCAGCATCGAGGACGTGGGCTGGGAGATGTTCCGCCTGATGCTGGACGTGGCCAGCGGCCGCAGGAAGACCTGGGCGGAGCAGTGGAAGCTGCACAACGCCCTGGTGCTGTTCAATCCAGCGCCCGTGACCTGAGCCGCGCACACAGGCCCCTGTCGGCACAGGCTGACAGGGCGCTGGTGCGCCGCTGCGCACAATGGGGGCCATGCCCTCAGATACCCCGGAAACTCCCCCCGCCTCGCCCTGGTCCGCACGCCTGCAGCGCCTGATGGAACTGAACCCGCTGCGCGCCATGTGGAATGCCGTGCAGCTGTGGCTGGACGCCGATGGCCTGCGCATGAGCGCCGCCATGTCCTTCTACGGCATCCTGAGCCTGGCGCCGCTGCTGCTGCTGCTGGTCGGCCTGCTGGGCTGGTGGGTGGACCGCAGCTATGTGGAGCACCAGTTGATCGACCAGGTGCAGGACGTGATCGGCGAGCGCGGTGCCCAGGTGGTGCGCGGCGCGCTGGAAAGCGCCCAGCGGCCCGACGAGGGGCGGCTGGCCTCGCTGTTCGGCTTCATCCTGCTGATGTCCGGCGCCACGGGTGTGTTCGTGGAGCTGCAGTCCGCGCTGGAAAAGCTCTGGACCTCGAACGGCGAGCCACCGCCGCCCAAGGCCGTGTGGTGGCGCATGGCTGCGCTGCGGCTGCGCGGCCTGACCTATGTGCTGGCGCTGGGCTTCTTGCTGCTGGTGTCCATGGCCCTGTCCACGGCCATCCAGCTGATCACCAACTGGGCCGGCACCAAGCTGCAGATGCAGCCGCTGGGGCCGCTGATCAGCCTGATCAACGAATGCGTGTCCTTCGGCATTGCCGTGCTGCTCTTCGTGGGGCTGATGCGCATCGGCAGCGGCCCCAAGCCCCGGCTGCGCTATCTCATCTTCGGCGCCATCGTCGGCGCCCTGCTGTTCACGCTGGGCAAGCAGGCCCTGGCCTGGTATCTGTCCACGGCGGCCGTGGTCTCGGCCTATGGCGCGGCGGGTTCGCTGGTGGTGCTGTTGATGTGGATCTATTTCTCGTCGGCCATCCTGCTGCTGTCGGCCGCCACGGCCAAGGCTTTCAGCGACGCCGAGGTGCGCTTCACCCACCCCATCCGCTGGGCGCCGCCCGCCGGTCCAGCGCAGGCCAGGGACACTTCGGACGGCAAGGGCTGAGCGGCTGCATTTCGACGAAGATGAACGCCTGCGCCGCGGCCCGCAAAGCCGCGGCGCAGGGCGTTTGGGAGTGGAACAATGCAGCGAAAGTCCCCGGGCACCGAGGCCCGGGGCCAAGGACAACATGGACCGATTGCAGACCATGCGGGTGTTTCAGACCGTGGCCGACGAGGCCGGGTTTTCGGCGGCGGCGCGTCGCCTGGACATGTCCGTGCCCACGGTCACGCGCCTGGTGGCCGACCTGGAGCAGCACCTGGGCACGCGGCTGCTGCAGCGCACCACGCGCAGCGTGTCGCTGACCGAGGCCGGCGAGGCCTATCTGGAGCGCGTGCGCGGCATCCTGGCCGATGTGGAGGATGCCTTCAGCCTGGCGCAGGCGCACACGCTGGAGCTGTCGGGCGCCGTGCGCGTGCTCACGCCGCCCGTGTTTGCCGAGCATGTGCTGGCGCCGCTGGTGGCGGACTTCCACCGCCTGCATCCGCGCATCTGCATCGAGGTCTTCGTGGAGTCGGCCAGCGAGGCCGCCGTGGGCGAGTACGACATCACCTTCCTCAACGCCGAGGAGGGCTATGACAGCAACGTGGTGGCGCGGCCCATCGTCACCACCTGCGGCCTGGCCTGCGCCTCGCCCGAGTACCTGGACGCCCATGGCGTGCCCGCCGTGCCCGAGGATCTGGCGGGCCACCAGTGCCTGCTGCGCCGCCGCGCCCAGGGCCGCTCCGACGTGCTGCGCCTGCGCCGGCTCGATGGCAACGCGGGCGAGGCCGAGGTGGCCGTGCAGCCCGTGCTGGTGGCCAACCACACCGGCACGCTGCTGCGTGCCACGCTGGACGGCGCGGGCATCAGCACCCAGCCGCTGGACCTGATTGCGCGCCACCTGCGCTCGGGCCGCCTGCGCCATGTGTTGCCCGAATGGACCACGGGCCATTTCACGCTCTACGCCACCTTGCCCACGCGCAAGTTCATGCCGGCGCGCGTGCGCAGCTTCCTGGACTTCGTGGCCGAGCACACGCAGCGCTCCATGCAGGGCCTGCCCGCCAACTTGCCGGCCCTGTCCATCTGAGCGCGGCTGTCATCTAGGTTACTGGCGGGGGCCTGAGGGTCTCGGGGTTTCCCAGGTGAATTCCGCTGTGCGGAATCTTCGGGTTGATCGTGGCGCCGCCCCCCTCCTAAGCTGGCCTTGCCTGTCTGCCGCATGCGTTGTCGCGCCGCGCCGGCCGGCCATGCAAAGGAGACAAGACAATGCAAGCACAGACCCTGGCCGGGCGCCGAGCCGCGCCTTTCCGCAGGAGGCGTTGAATGGACGTTTTTCTGCAGCAAGTGCTCAACGGCCTGACCCTGGGCGGCATCTACGGCCTGGTGGCCCTGGGCCTGACCCTGGTCTACGGCATCCTGCACGTGCCCAATTTCGCGCACGGCGGCTTCTACATGATCGGCGCCTTCGTGGCCTTCCAGGCCATGGTGGCCTGGAGCTGGGGCTACTGGGCGGCCATGCTGACCGCAGCCATCGCGGTGGCGGTGCTGGGCATCGTCAGCGAGCGGTTGATCTTCCATCCGCTGCGCAAGGCCTCGCCCCTGCATCCCAAGATCGCCTCCATCGGGCTGCTGCTGTTCCTGGAAGCGGGCGCCCAGGCGCTGTGGGGCGCGGACTTCCAGCGCATGCCCACGCCCTACACCTCCATCGTGGAGATGGGCGGCATCACGGCGCCCGCGCAGCGCCTGCTGATCATCGGCGCGGCCTTTGCGCTGATGGTGGCCCTGCACCTGTTCCTGACGCGCACCATCACGGGCGCGACCATCATCGCCATGGCGCAGAACCGAGAAGGCGCATCCATGGTGGGCATCGACGCCAACCGCGTATCCATGCTGACCTTTGCCATCTCGGGCGTGCTCGCGGCCGTGGCGGCCACGCTGTATGCGCCCATCAACCTGGTCTATCCGGCCATGGGCCACCTGGTCATTACCAAGGCCTTCGTGATCATCATCCTGGGCGGCATGGGCAGCATCCCGGGCGCCGTGCTGGGCGGGCTGATCATCGGCTTTGCCGAGAGCTTCGGCGCCTACTACATCTCCACCGACTACAAGGACATCATCGCCTTCGTGCTGCTGGTGGTGATCCTGTCGCTGCGCCCGCAGGGCCTGTTCGCCAAGAGGAGTCATTGAATGAACGGATTCATCGACTCCCGCGTTGCCTGGGGCCTGCTGCTGGCCGCCGGCATCGCCTTCCCCTGGCTGGCGGGCAACGACTACCACCTCACGGTGATGAGCACGGCCTACATCTTCGCCATCGCCACGCTGGGCCTGAACCTGATCACGGGCTACACGGGCCAGCTCAATCTGGCGCACGCAGGCTTCATGGCCGCGGGCGCCTATACCGTGGGCATCCTCACGGTGGACCATGGCTGGCCGTTCTGGGGCGGGCTGGTGATGTCGGGCGTGGTGTGCGCGGTGCTGGGCTACCTGATCGGCATCGTCTCGCTGCGCCTGAAGGGGCACTACTTCTCGATCTTCACGCTGTGCGTGGGCTACATCATGTTCCTCGTGATCGAGAAGTGGGAGGGCCTGACCCACGGCACGGTGGGCATCATGGGCATCCCCGCGCCCGAGGCCCTGGGCGCGCTGAGCTTCGAGTCGCCGCTGGCGCTGTACTACCTGGTGCTGGCCTTCCTCGTGGCCTCGGTCTGGGTGATGCGGCGCATCGTCCGGTCGCTGCTGGGCCGCACCTTCATGGCCATCCGCAACAGCGACGAGCTGGCCGAGGCCCTGGGCATCAACCTCATGCGCAACAAGGTGCTGGCCTTCATGCTGAGCGTGGTCTACGCGGGCGTGGCCGGCGGCCTGTACGCAGGCTTCGTGCGCTTCATCGGTCCCGACATGGCCGGCGTGCACCATACCTTCGACATGATGATCTTCGCCATGGTCGGCGGCATGGGCACGGTGCTGGGGCCGCTGCTGGGCGCCATCGGCATGCCCTGGATCACGCAGTACCTGCAGTTCCTGCAGGAGTACCGCTTCATCGTCTTCGGCCCGATTCTCGTGATGCTGGTGATCTTCATGCCCTACGGCGTGGTGGGCAGCTTCACCGCATGGCGCGCGCGCCGCAATGCAAAGGAGGGCAAGCCGCATGCTCAAGATTGACCACCTGACCAAGACCTTCGGCGGGCTGGCCGCCGTGAGCGATGTCAGCACCGTGATCGAGGAAGGCCGCATCAACGCCATCATCGGCCCCAACGGCGCGGGCAAGACCACGTTCTTCAACCTGATCAGCTGCGTGCACAAGCCCACCTCGGGCACCATCACCTTCAACGGCCAGGACGTGACCTCGCTGCGCACCGACCAGGTGGCGAAACTGGGCGTGGCGCGCACCTTCCAGACCACGGCGCTGTTCGACCGCGCCACGGTGCTGGACAACCTCATCGTGGGCCACCGGCTGCGCACGCGCTCAGGCCTGTGGGACGTGCTGCGCGGCTCCAGCCGCCTGCGCGAGGAAGAGCGCGTGTGCCGCGAAAAGGCGCGCGACGCGCTGGACTTCGTGGGCCTGTCGCATGTGGCTGGCCGCATTGCGGGCGACATCACGCAGGAGGAGCGCAAGCGCGTGGCCTTCGCGCTGGCCCTGGCCACCGACCCCAAGCTGATGCTGCTCGACGAGCCTGCCGGCGGCGTCAACCCCGAGGAGACCGAGGGCCTGGCCGAGCTGATCCGCAAGCTGGTGCGCCACGGCATCACGGTGGCGCTGATCGAGCACAAGATGGGCATGATCATGAGCCTGGCCGACAAGATCCTGGTGCTCAGCTACGGCGAGAAGATCGCCGAGGGCACGCCCGAGGAAATACGCCGCAACCCCGCCGTCATCGATGCCTACCTGGGGAGCGAGCATGCTGAAGTTTGAGAACGTGTCGCTGCGCTACGGCAGCTTCCTGGCGCTGGACGGGGTCAGCCTGCATGCCGACCGCGGCGAGCTGGTGGTGCTGCTGGGCGCCAACGGCGCGGGCAAGAGTTCGCTGTTCCTCACGGCCAGCGGCATCCACAAGGCCGCTGGCGGCTCCATCGTCTGGAATGGCAAGGAGCTGGCTGGCAGCAAGCCCTCGGCCATCGTGCAGTCAGGCGTGGTGCAGTGCCCCGAAGGGCGCAAGCTGTTCCCCCAGATGTCGGTGCTGCGCAACCTGCAGCTGGGCGCCTACGTGCACCGCCGCGACCCCGGCCCCAGCCAGAAGACGCTGCAGGAGGTGATGGAGCTGTTTCCCATCCTGCGCGAGAAGCAGCACGACCCGGCCGGCTCGCTGTCGGGCGGCCAGCAGCAGATGGTGGCCATCGGCCGCGCCATGATGGGCCGGCCCCAGGCCCTGCTGCTGGACGAGCCCTCGCTGGGCCTGGCGCCCCTGGTCATCAAGCAGATGTTCGAGGCCATACAGCGCATCAACGCCGCTGGCACCACCGTGCTGCTGGCCGAGCAGAACGCCTATGCGGCGCTGAAGATCGCGCACCGCGCCTATGTGATGGAAAGCGGCCGCATCGTGCGCGAGGGCAAGCCGGCCGAGCTGCTGGCCGACGACTCCATCCGCAAGGCGTACATCGGCGCATGAGATGACACTGCACCCCCTGAGCCGCTGCGCGGCTTCCCCCTCTCTCTCGCTTCGCGAGGGAGGGGGACGACGCCCTCGCTGCGGGGCGGCCCTTGCTCGGCGTCCCTGGTCTGGGCTGCGCCGGATTTATGCGTTGCGTCAGCAGCGATTCGTTCTTCACTATCCAAGGAGACAGACATGACAGCATTCGCACCATTGACCCGCCGCAGGGTGGGCACGCTGGCCCTGGCCTGCGCCGCCGTGGCCGCCGCCGGCCCTGCATTGGCGCAGGAGGTGGTCAAGATCGGCTACTCCGGCCCGCTGTCGGGCGGCGCTGCCCAGTACGGCAAGAACGTGCTCGACGGCATGCAGATGGCCGTCTCCGAGATCAATGCCGCAGCTCCCGAGATCGGTGGCAAGAAGGTCAAGATCGAGATCGTGCCGCTGGACGACAAGTACAACCCGTCCGAGACCGCGATCAATGCCCAGCGCCTGGTGCAGCAGCACAAGACGGCGGCCATCCTGGTGCCGCATTCGGGCGGCATCTTCGCGCTGCAGACCACCAACGAGCGCAGCAACTTCATCGTGCTGGCCTACAGCTCGGTGCCGCAGATCACCAACCGGGGCAACAAGCTGACCCTGCGCATCCCGCCCGAGTTCACCTCGTACATCGACCCGTTCTCCAAGTACGTGATGGGCCGCTTCGGCAAGAAGGTGGCCCTGGTGGGCGCCGACCACGACTACGCCAAGGCCTGGGTCGCCGCCTTCAAGCCCGGCTGGGAAAAGCTGGGCGGCACCGTGGTGGCCGAGAACGCCATGAGCTACAACCGCGCCACCGACTTCTACAGCGGCGTGAGCAAGGCCCTGGCCGAGAAGCCCGACGTGCTCTTCGTGGGCGGTGCCTCCGAGCCCACGGCCCTGGTCGTCAAGCAGGCGCGCGAGCTGGGCTTCAAGGGTGGCTTCGTGGTCATGGACCAGGCCAAGCTCGACGAAATGGCCCGCGTGGTCGGCGGCTATGCGCCGCTGGAAGGCGCCATCGGCGTCATGCCCGTCTCCGAGGACACCAAGCCCGAGAACAAGGCCTTCGTCGAACGCTTCGGCAAGGTCTACCCGGGCCGCATCCCCGGCTCGGAGGCGCAGTGGAACTACACGGCCGTGCACGCCACCGTCAAGGCCATGCAGCTGGCCGGCTCGGCCTCGGACACCAAGGCCATCCACGCCAAGCTCGACGAGGCCTACAAATCCCTTCGCCCCGACGTGAACCCCGGCGGCGTCAAGGGTGTGGATGAGCGCGGCGGAACCCTGACCACGGAACGCGGTGCCGCTGTGCGCGACGGCAAGATTGAGGCGGTGATGACGGTGGCGAACAAGTAGAGCGCCGCTCAGTTTTTCGACCGAAAGCGCCTGGTGCCAGCTTGATCTGGCCCAGGCGCTTTCTTGTGGACTCAGTGGCCCGGTACTTACGTTTGACGTTACTGACGCGATGCGTTATTATTTGCTTCCATGACGATCCAGTCATTCAAGTGCCCCGACACCGAGCAACTGTTCCAGCAGAGGCGGGTTCGTCGGTGGAGCAGCATTGAAGTGGTTGCGCTGCGCAAGCTTCGGATGCTGCATGCCGCTCATGTGCTTCAGGACTTGAGGGTCCCGCCCGGAAACCGGCTGGAGGCGCTGCACGGAGATCGCAAGGGGCAGCACAGCATCCGCATCAATGACCAGTGGCGCGTGTGCTTTGTGTGGACCCATGAAGGCCCGAGTGAGCTGGAGATCGTCGATTACCACTGAAGCGAAAGCGTTGATCCTGGATCTGGCGCAGGAGTGCTGACCATGAACAAACCTTTGAACCTCCCCACGCCAGGCGAAATCCTGGCCACTGAATTCCTGGAGCCCATGGGCCTGACGCAATACCGCCTGGCCCAGGCCATCCATGTCCCGCAGACACGCATCGCGGCCATCGTCAAGAACGGCCGCTCCATCACCGCGGATACGGCGCTGCGCCTTGCGCGCTTCTTCGGCACGTCCGTGGAGTTCTGGATGAATCTGCAAAGCCAGTACGACGCTGATATCGCGCGCGAGGCCATAGGCGACGATCTGGAGTCCATCGAGCCCTTTGCCCTGCAGGCTTGAAGAAGACATGCTGAGCCGCTGCGCAGCGGCTCAAGTAAGAAAGGCCCCTGCACCGCGGTACAGGGGCCTTTCTCATTGCAGGGCTGCGTTGTTTACAACAAGCTCGCTCCACCATCCAGCACCAACGCCTGCCCCGTCATGTGCCGAGACGCATCGGACGCCAGGTAGACCACGGCGCCCTTGAGGTCCTCCTCGCCGCCGATGCGGCGCAGCGGGGCACGGGCGATGAGCTGGTCGCCGAGCTTGTCGATGAGGCCGTTGGCCAGCTTGCTGGGGAAAAAGCCCGGGCAGATGGAGTTGACGCGGATGCCGTAGTGGCCCCATTCCGAGGCCAGGGTGCGCGCCAGGTGCACGGCGGCCGCCTTGGAGGTGTTGTAGGCCACGGTGTTCATGCCGGGCGGCGTGCCCTTGAAGGCCGCGACCGAGGCCGTGATGATCACGTTGCCCTGGCCCTTGGGGATCATCACGCGCCTGGCCACTTCGCGGGTGAGGAAGAAGGGTGCGGAGACGTTGAGGTTCATGACCTTGTTCCAGGCCTCGTCCGGGTATTCCTCGGCCTTGGCGCCCCAGGTGGCGCCGGCGTTGTTGACGAGGATGTCGATGTCGCCGCAGCGCGTCAGCACGTCATCGACCAGGGCGGGGATGGTGTCGAACTTCTGCAGGTCGTTGGTGAAGGTCTCGACCTGGTAGCCCAGGCCCTGCAGGTGGGCCTTGGCCTCGGCCAGTTCATCGGACTTGCGCGCCGTGATGGCGAGGCGGGCGCCCATCTCGCCCAGCGCCTCGGCCATCTGCAGGCCCAGGCCGCGCGAGCCTCCGGTGATGAGGGCGGTCTTGCCGGTGAGGTTGAACAGTGCTTTCACGCTCATGCTGGGTGTCTCCTGCCTTGGTTTCCTGATGGTTGAGCAACGCCCTCCATGCTAGGGCGCCAGGGCGGCGCGCGCTGTCGTCTTGGCTACTGTGCGGGTACTGTGCGGGCGCCTGCGGGACAACCGGCCAGGCCCGGTCTGCGGTCAGGCGCGGTCTATGTCCTGCTGCAGCCGCCGCACCATGCGCTGCAGCGCAGGCACGCCGTCCTGGCGCAGCGCATCGGCCGTGACAAAGCGCGAGGGCCCGCCCAGGCTGACGGCCATCAGCGGCAGGCCACGCCCCGGCGAGAAGGCCAGGGCGATGGCGTTGACCTCGGGCTGCCAGTCGCCGAACGAGCACGACAGCCAGGGTTGCGGATGTGTGCTGGCACCGGGCCACAGCGGCAGCTGGGCCTGGGCGGCGGCCCATTGCTCGGGGGCGTGTGATTGCAGGTAGTCCAGCGCGCGCTGGCGCTCGGATGCGGGGCTGGCGGCCAGCCAGGCGCGGCCCACGGCCGTGGTGGCCAGGGGGATGCGCGAGCCCATGTCCAGGTCGCGGTGCGTGAAGCGCGCGCTGGGGCAGTGCTCGATGTAGACCATGTTGTGCCGGTCGCGTGCGGCCAGGGCCACCTCGGCATCGGTGGTGGCGGCCAGCTTTTGCATCAGCGGGCGCGCGATCTGGCGCACGTCCAGGCGCGAGAGCATGGCGCTGCCCAGGGCCAGCGTGGCTGTGCCCAGTCGGTATTTGCCCTCTTCGGGCACGTGGATGAGGTAGCCCAGCGTGGTCAGCGTGTGCGTGAGGCGCGAAACCGTGGACCTGGGCAGTCCGCAGCGCCTGGCGATGTCCTGGTTGCCCAGCAGCTTTTCGCCGGAGCGAAAGCAGGACAGGACATCAAGGCCGCGCGCCAGGGCGACGATGAAGTTGCGGTCATCGTCGCCGGGCTGGGGCGGCGGGGTGCGGGAGGGCGGCATGCGCCGATTATCGGCAGCCGCCCCGCCGCGGGGTGTCGTGGGCTTTACTTCTCGACGAAGGCGCGCTCGACCACGAAGTCGCCAGGCGTGGTGGTGTTGCCTTCCTTGAAGCCGCGGTGCTCCAGCAGCTCCTTGAGTTCGTTCAGCATGGCGGGGCTGCCGCACAGCATGACGCGGTCGGTCTCGGGATTGAGCTCGGGCAGGCCGATGTTCTGCGGGAAGGTGCCGGCCGTGATCTGGTTGGAGATGCGGCCCTGGTTGCGGAAGGGCTCGCGCGTCACGGTGGGGTAGTAGACCAGCTTGTCCTTGACGATTTCGCCGAGGAATTCATGCTCGGGCAGTTCCTTCTCGAACAGCTCCTGGTAGGCCAGCTCGCTGGCGTGGCGCACGCCGTGCACGACGACGACCTTCTCGTAGCGCTCGTAGGTCTCGGGGTCGCGGGCCACGGCCAGCCAGGGGGCCAGGCCCGTGCCGGTGCCGATCAGGTACAGGTTCTTGCCGGGCAGCAGGTAGTCGATCAGCAGCGTGCCCGTGGGCTTCTTGCCGACGAGGATGGTGTCGCCGACCTGGATGTTCTGCAGGCGCGAGGTCAGCGGACCGTCGGGCACCTTGATCGACAGGAACTCGAGGTGCTCCTCGTAGTTGGGGCTGGCGATGGAGTAGGCACGCAGCAGGTTCTTGCCGTCGACCTTCAGCCCGATCATCGTGAAATGGCCGTTGGAAAAGCGCAGCGCGGTGTCACGGGTGGTGGTGAAGGAGAAAAGGCGGTCGGTCCAGTGGTGGACGGACAGCACGCGTTCTTCAAGAAAAGCACTCATGTTGGCAATACGGTGAATTCGGGGCAGGCAGTGCCCGCCGGGACGTTGCAATGAGAGGTCAGTGCCATTCAGGCACGCGGTGGCGGGAAGCACAGGGGGCAGGCGCGGTGTGCGCGTTGCCGCTGCTTCGTGGCGGCCGGTGACCGGGGCAAGGTCGCTATTGTCCGGTAAATGGCGTCAAAAGGGGCAGGCGCGAACCTTTGTCTTGATACGGATTAGTGATAAGCAAAATGACGCTGGCTGAATCGCTGCAGCGCTCGCTAGGGCTTTTCGGCCGGGCCAGCGCCAAGCGTCCAGGGCAGGACCGCTTCGGCCAGCCAATCCATGAGCACGCGCACGCGGCGCGGCAATTGGCGGCGCTGGGCGTAGATCAGGTGCAGCGGCATGGGCGGCGGCGGGTGGCGGGGCAGCACCTCGACCAGTTCCCCTGCGTCCAGCAGCGGCTGCACGGCCAGGCGCGGAACCTGGATCAGCCCCAGGCCGGCCTGGCAGGCCGCGAGATAGGCCTCGGCATTGTTCACGGTGAGCGCGCCCGTCATCGGCAGGTACCGGGGCTGGCCATCCTCCTCGTACTCGAAGCCCAGCGGCCGCGCGCCCAGCGTGCGCTGGTAGTGCACCAGCCGGTGACCGCCCAGATCCTGCAGCGTGGCGGGCAGCCCGTGGGCCTGGACATAGCCGGGGCTGGCGCAGGTGGCCAGCGCCACCAGGCCCAGCGGGCGTGCCACCAGGCCGGGCTCGTCCACGGGGCCCAGGCGCAGCACGCAATCAAAGCCTTCGCGCACCAGGTCCACGCGGCGCTCGGTGCAGCTCAGCTCCAGCTCCAGCGCCGGATGGCTTTGCAGCAGTTGCGGCAGCAAGGGCATGACGACGTGGCGCGCCAGGCCCGTGGTCATGTCCAGCCGGACCTTGCCCTGCAGCGGCGCGTCGCCGGCCTGCTGGAACTGGCCCTGGAACTCGTCCACGTCGGCCAGCAGGTCCTGGCAGCGCTCGTAGCAGGCCTGGCCATCCTGGGTCAATTGCACGCGCCGCGTGGTCCGGTGCAGCAGCCGCGTGCCCAGCCGTGCCTCCAGTTGCTGCACGGCCTGGGAGACGCTGGCCTTGGGCAAACCCATGCTGTCGGCCGCACGCGTGAAGCTGGCCATCTCGGCCACGCGGCTGAAGATCTGCATCTGCTCCAGAAGCTTGATTGTTTGCATGGGGCGAACAAATAAATCAGAAACAGCCAATTTATCCAAAAATCGACCTTCAATACAGTCGCTGTCATTGCAAACCACCTAACGAGGTCCGCCATGACAGTTTCTCCTTCGACCGCTTCTTCCCCTGCCGCCCGCCGCATCGTCCTCGTCACGGGCGGCAGCCGCGGCCTGGGCCGCAATACGGCCGAGCACCTGGCGCGCCAGGGCTTTGACGTGGTGCTGACCTACCGTGAGCGTGCCGACGAGGCCCAGGCCGCCGTGGCCGCCATCGAGGCGCTGGGCGGGCGGGCCGCCGCCCTGCAGCTGGACGTGGCGCGCAGCGCGGGCTTTGCGGACTTTGCGGCCCGCGTGCGCCAGGCGCTGGCCGATACCTGGCAGGCCGACCGCCTTGATGCGCTGGTGCACAACGCCGGCATCGGCATCAACGCGCCATTCGCCACCACCACCGAGGCGCAGTTCGATGAATTGTTTGCCATCCACCTGAAGGCGCCGTTCTTCCTGAGCCAGCACCTGCTGCCCCTGCTGCGCGACGGCGGCAGCATCATCCACCTGTCCAGCGGCCTCACGCGCTTCACCCAGCCGGGCTATGCGGCCTATGCATCCATGAAGGGCGGGGTGGAGGTGCTGACGCGCTACCTGGCGCGCGAGCTGGGGGCGCGCGGCATTCGCGTCAACACGGTGGCGCCGGGCGCGATTGCCACGGATTTTGGCGGTGGCCGTGTGCGCGACGATGCGCAGATGGGCGCGGCCCTGGCCAGCCAGACGGCACTGGGCCGCGTGGGCCAGCCCGACGACATCGGCCCCGTGATGGCCGCCCTGCTGCAGCCCGGCATGGGCTGGGTGCAGGGCCAGCGCATCGAGGCCTCGGGCGGCATGTTTCTCTGAAGGCGCCGGGAGGGCCGTCAGCGCAGGCGCTCGCGCGCCACCATGGACAGCAGCACGATGGCCGCTGCGGCGGCGATGTGGCCGAACCAGGACACCAGCCCCAGCGACCAGGGCTCCACCTGCAGCGCCGCCCACAGCGACAGCGCCAGCAGCACCCAGCCGGCCGCGCGCAGGCGCCGGGTGCGGGCGGGTGGCAGTTCCTTGCCGAACAGGTCGCTCTGGTGGCGGTCCATGGCCAGGGCCAGGCAGGCGAAGGCGCCCAGGGCCAGCAGCTGACAGAACAGATGGGCCATGCTCATGCGCTGGTCTCCGCTGCGGCGGCCACTGCCGTGGCGGCTGCCTTGGGCGCGGGCCGGGCGGCGCGCACCGGTTTGGCCTTGGGCTGGTGGCGCTGGGTGCGCAGGGCCAGATGGGCATGCAGTGCTGCCAGGGCCAGCAGCATGAGGTCCATGCCCGCGAACACCCAGTCGCCCGCGCGCAGGCTGGTGATCAGGCCGCGCTCCGTGGTCAGCGCGTTGACCACGGGCAGCAGGGCCAGGGCGGCGGCGCCGGCCCACAGCAACTCGATCCAGGCCCGCTTGGCGGGCCGGCCCATCGCCCAGAACAGGGTGGCGCCCCAGGCGATGAACATGGCGTGCACCTCCCACTCGGCGCGCTGCGCCATCTCCACCGGCAGCAGGCGATTGGCCCAGAGCATGCCGGCCATGCCGATGGACAGGCCGGCGATGGTGGCGATGTTCAGCCGTTCCACGAGCCGGAAGCCGAAATGCGGCCTTTCCGGGTCGGGCAGCTTGCTGCGCCGCTTCACGTTCCACAGCACCAGTCCCGTGCCCACCATGGCCGTGCCCGCAAGGCTGACGATGAAGTACAGCCAGCGCGTGGGCAGGTCGCCGAAGCGGCCCATGTGCAGCGCATAGAGCACGCCGCGCGTCTCGGCGGCGGCGCCCACGCTGTCCTGTGCCTGCAGCAGCTGGCCGCTGACGCCGTCGAACATCATGAACTGCGGGCTGATGGAGACGCGGCCGTTCTCGCCGCGGATGGCGGTCACGCGCGCATTGGCATCGCCGGGCAGGTTGACGTTCAGGCGTTCCACCTGGCCCGCGCCCCAGCGCTGCTCGGCCTGGCGAACCATGTCGGCCAGCGGTGCCAGGGGCGCGGCCTGGCCCGAGGGCTTGCCTGCGGGAACAAAGGCGCTGAGCTGCTGGCCGGCCACCACGCGCTGCTCGGGCGTCATGGTCGTGGCCAGACTGGCCCAGGGCATGTACATCAGGGCCAGGGTCACCAGCCCGGTGTACGTGATCATCAGGTGAAAGGGCAGGCCCAGCACCGACAGCGCGTTGTGCGCATCCAGCCAGGAGCGCTGCCCCTTGCCCCAGCGGAAGGTGAAGAAGTCGGCAAAGATCTTCTTGTGCGTGATCACCCCGCTGACGATGGCCACCAGCATGAACATGGCGCACAGCCCCGCCAGATAGCGGCCCCAGAGCACGGGCATGTAGTGGAACTGGAAGTGGAAGCGGTAGAAGAACTCGCCGCCGCGCGTCTCGCGCACCGGGCCTTCGAGGCGCGTGCCGGTGGCCGGGTCGAAGCGGCCGTTCTCGAAGCGGCGCTTGTCCTGGCCTTCGGGAGGGCTCCAGAACACCGTGGCCACCGTGCTGCGTTCATCGGGCAGGTTGATCAGCCACCGAGGGCTTTGCGGTGCCAGGCGCGCCACGGCGTCACCCACACGCTGGGCCACGAGCGCGGGCTCGCTCGCCTGGCTCTGGTGCGGCTGCTCGGGCTGCATCCACTGCGTGATCTCGTTCCTGAAATAGCTCACCGTGCCCGTGAGGAACATGGCGTAGAGGAACCAGCCCAGCAGCAGGCCGACCCAGGTGTGCAGGTCGGACATGGTCTGGCGGATGCCGGGCGCCTTGGCGGCTTTCCCGGGCTTGGCGGCTTTCGCGGGCTTGGCAGACTTGCCGGCCGTGTTCGTGGTGTCCGGGGTGTTCTTGCTCATGCGCCCAGCCCCTTGCCCCAGGTCCACCACGCGGCAGGCGCGAGTACCAGGGCGGCGACCAGCAGCCCGGCCCAGGCGCGCCAGGCGCTGCGCACGGCAAACACCCAGATCACCGCGCCCGCATAGACGGCAAAGCTCAGCAAGGTGCCCGAGATCGCCGCCTGCGTGCGGTCTGCGGGCAGGGCCAGCACGGCCACGCTGGCCAGCGCCGCCACGGCGTAGCCGCCAAACAGCGCGGCGAGGATGCGGGAGATCAGCGGCCCGTAGTCACGGAACCAGTCACGGAACCAGTCATGGGTGCGGGCAAGAGTGGGAGATGGCATGGCACGGGGCCTGGAAAGGCTCGAAAAACGCCGGCAGAGGCGGCGGCGGTGGCGCGGATGTTATTTGAGAATAAGTCCCATTACAAGCGGCGCAGTCAAGTGCGCCGCCACATCCAGCGCCGCCACATCCAGCACTGCCGCGCGCCAAGCGCCCCGGCGCTCAGCCCGCCGGCTGGCGCATGCGGGCCTGCAGGTTCTCGAAGATCTGGCGTGTCACGGGGCTGATCACATGGCTGCGGATGTACAGGCGGTAGGCCAGGTCCGGCAGCGGCGGCATGCCGTCGCCCGCGCCCAGCACGCGCAGGCCCGGGTCGAGCTGCTCCACGCCGCGCGCCGTCACGCCCAGGCCGGCGCGCAGGGCCGCGCGTATGCCCACCAGGCTGGTGCAGGTGTGGCGCGGCGTCCAGGCGATGCCGGCCGCATCCAGCGCATCGCAGCCCAGGCGCCGGAAGATGCTGGGCCCGTCGGCCATGACCAGGGGAACGGGCTTGCCCGGGTCATGGGCATAGCCCGCGCCGCACAGCCACACCGTGGGTGTGGAGCGCAGGGCAAAGCCCTCGAAGCCTTCGTCCTCCCGGTTGGAGATGGCCAGGTCCAGCTCGCCCTGCTTGAGCGACTCCATCAGGAACGGGCTGCGCCCCACATGGATGTCGATCTGCATGCCCGGAAAGTTCAGCGCAATCTCCTGCAGCACGGGCGGCAGCATGTTGTCGGCCGCGTCGTGCGGCGCGCCAATGCGCACCAGGCCCTGCACCTGGCGGTGCTGCAGATTGCGCAGCGCCTCGTCGTGGATGGCCAGCATGTGGCGCGCATAGCCCAGCAGGCGCTGGCCATGGTCGGTGAGGCGTTTTTGCCGGCCCTGCTTCTCGAACAGCGCGTGGCCGATCTTCTCCTCCAGCCGCTGCATCTGCTGGGTGATGGCCGATTGCGTGCGCCCCATCTGCACGGCGGCGGCGGCAAAGCTGTCGTGGCTGGCAATGGCGGCCAGGGTGCGCAGCAGGTCCAGGTCAAGCGTCTCCATACTTCAATTTTATTGAAGTATTTATTGGGCATGCGTGGATTGTTGCGGGCGGGGCGCCTCACTACAGTGGGCTTCAACGACGACAAGGAGCCCCCTTTGAACACCACCACCACCACCAACAACAACAACACCATCACCGAACAGCGCAGCGCCGCAGTGGCAGCAGCCATCGACAGCATGAAGCAGGCCATTGGCGAGGACGCGGCCACGCGCGCCAGCCTGGACGCCGTGCTCCAGCAACTGCTGGGCCTGGCCGCGCGCCGCGATTTCTGGCAACAGACCGACTACGCCGCACCGGAGCAGGGCGAGCACCAGGCGCGCTACCTGATCGCCGAGGACGCCGACCAGAGCTATGCGCTGTACCTCAACGTCATGCGCCCGGGCAAGCGCATCGTGCCGCACAACCACACGACCTGGGCCTGCATTGCCGCCGTGGAGGGCACGGAGCACAACCGCGTCTACGAGCGCACCGACGACGGCTCCGTCCCCGGCAAGGGCACGCTGCGCGAGACGGAACTCGTGGTGGTCGCACCAGGCCAGGGCATCGCCCTCATGCCCGAGGACATCCACTCCGTGGAGATCCAGGGCGATCAGGTCATCCGCCACCTGCACATGTACGGCCGCGCGCTGGAGACGCTCAACGAGCGCACCAGCTACGACCTGGCCACCGGTACCTGCCAGACCATGGCCATCGGCGTGCAGACGCGCCGCTGAGCCCCGGCCTTCCGGCCGCTGCCTTTCGCTTCCTGCCTTTTCACTGTCCATGCCGCAGCGCGCCCCACGGGGCGTGCGTGGCAGGGCTTTGCCCGAAATTCCTTGCCGATCTTTTTCCCGGACCGCATGCAATGACCGCATCCATTGACGCCCACACCCTCAAATCCTGGCTGCACGACGGCCAGGAGATCGCGCTGCTCGACGTGCGCGAGCACGGCCAGTACGGCGAGTCGCACCTGTTCTACGCCACGCCCCTGCCTTACAGCCGGCTGGAGCTGGATGTGCCCCGCCTGGTGCCGCGCCGGCAGGTGCGCGTCGTCACCTACGACGGTGGCGAGGGCGATGCCAGCGCGGGCGTGGCCGAGCGCGCCGCGCGCCGCCTCGAAGCCCTGGGCTACACCCGGGTCGCCGTGCTCGAAGGCGGTGCCAAGGCCTGGAGCGCTGCGGGCTACACGCTGTTCGCCGGCGTGAACCTGCCTTCCAAGACCTTTGGCGAACTGGCCGAACACGCCTACGGCACGCCGCGCATCACGGCCCAGCAGCTGGCAGCCCGACAGGCGGCGGGCCTGCCCCTGGTGGTGCTGGACGGCCGACCCGTCTCCGAGTTCCACAAGATGAACATCCCCGGCGCCATCTGCTGCCCCAATGGCGAGCTGGCGCTGCGCGTGAGCCGCCTGGTGCCCGATGCGGCCACGCCCATCGTGGTCAATTGCGCGGGCCGCACGCGCTCCATCATCGGCGCGCAGACCTTGATCAACCTGGGCATTCCCAACCCCGTCTACGCGCTGGAAAACGGCACCCAGGGCTGGTACCTGGCCGACCTGCCGCTGGAGCACGGCGGAACGCAGCGCTATGGCGACGACTCGGCCAGCAGCGCGCTGCAAGCCCAGGCCCGCGCCCTGGCCGAACGCTTCGACGTGCCCGAGGTCGATGCCGACACCGTGCGCGCCTGGAGCCAGGATGCTGCGCGCACGCTGTTCCTGTGCGATGTGCGCACGCCCGAGGAATTCAAGGCCGGTTCGCTGCCCGGTGCCCAGCACACGCCCGGCGGCCAGCTCATGCAGGCCGGCGACCAGTACGTGGGCGTGCGCGGTGCGCGCCTGGTGCTGTTCGACAGCGATGGCGTGCGCGCCCCCGTGGTGGCCAGCTGGCTGCGCCAGCTCGGCCATGACGCCTGCGTGCTGCGGGGCGGCCTGCAAAGCGGCCTGGACCTGGCACCGGCCCAGCTGCCCCAGGCCCCCGCACTGGCAGGCATCACGGCGCAGGCCCTGCATGAGCGCATGCGCCAGGGTGAGGTGGCCGTGGTCGATCTGCGCGCGGGCATGAAGTACCGCGCAGGCCACATCGCCGGGGCCCGCTGGTCCATCCGCCCGTGCCTTGCCAGCGATCTGGCCGGCGAGACGCGCCAGATCGTGCTGGTGGCCGACGAGCCCGGCATGGCGCAATGGGCCGCGCTGGAACTGCAGGGCGCCGCGCCGCTGCTGCTCGAAGGCGGCCTGGCCGCATGGCAGCAGGCCGGCCTGCCCGTCGAGGCCACGCCCGACAGTCCCACCGACGCCGAATGCATCGACTACCTGTTCTTCGTGCACGACCGCCACGACGGCAACAAGGAAGCGGCACGCCGCTACCTGGCCTGGGAGACGGGCCTGGTGCCGCAGCTCGATGCCCAGGAACTGGCCGCCTTCCGCCTGCCGAGTGCATGAAGCTCCCCCTGAGCGGCTTCGCCGCTTCCCCCTCTCTCGCTGCGCGGGAGGGGGACGGCACCCTCGCTGCGGGGGCGGCCCTTGCTTGGTGCCCCTGGCCAAAGTCACGTCAGTTGCAAAGGCAGCGCCATATATCGCTGACTTGCCGTAGAGCGACATAAATCAGATCACATAACGACAGGAGACAAGACATGTTCGCAATCCCCACCCTGGCCAGGATGCTGGCCGCCGGCCTCGCGGCCCTGGCCATGCTCTCGCAGGCCACGGCCGAGCCGCTGGCTGCGCGCAACGGCTATCCGGCCCAGCCGATCCGCTTCATCTCGCCCTTCCCGCCGGGCGGCGGCAACGACGCCAGCACGCGCTGGGTCACCACGCGCCTGACCGAGGCCACGGGCCAGCCCTCCGTGGTGGAAAACCGGGGCGGTGCAGGCGGCAACATCGGCGCCAAGGCCGTGGCCGAGGCCAAGCCCGATGGCTACACCGTGCTCACGGGCCAGGTCTCGCTGATGGCGGTGAACCCCGCGCTCTACAGCGCGCCGGGGTTTGATCCGCTCAAGAACTTCGTGCCCATCACGCAGATCAACGCGGCGCCGCTGGCCATCGTGGTCGCTTCGGCCTCGCCCCTCAAGAGCTTTGCCGACCTGGTGGCGCGCAGCAAGGGCGAGCCGGGCCGCGTCACCTATGCCACGCCCGGCAACGGCACGCTGTCGCACCTGGTGGGCGTGGTGCTGTCCAAGGAAAACGGCGTGCCCATGACCCATGTGCCCTACAAGGGCGCGGGGCCGGCCATCAACGATCTGCTGGGCCAGCAGGTCGATGTGCTGATCACCTCCACCTCGTCCGTGGCCGGCATGATCCAGGCGGGCCAGGTGCGCGCGCTGGCCGTCACCAGCCCGCGCCGCATCGGCGTGTTCGGCAAGGTGCCCACGCTGGAGGAACTGGGCCTGCGCAATGCGCGCTTCGAGGACTGGTACGGCTTCTTCGCACCCGCCGGCACGCCGCCCGAGCGCGTGGCCTTCTTGCACGACGCCATCGTGCGCACCCTGCAACTGCCGGAAGTGACCAAGCTGGTCGTCGATGGCGGCAGCGAAGTCGTGGCCAATACGCCCGAGGCCTTTGCCGCCCAGCTGCGCCAGGACATGGAGCGCTGGTCGCGCGTGGTCAAGCTCTCGGGCGCGAAGATCGACTGATGGCTGCCGAACACGCCCCCGTGCCTGGCGCATCCGCCCCTGGCGCCCCCGCGCTGGACCTGCAGACCCGGCTGCTGCATGCGGGCAAGCGCCCGGCCTATGCGGGCGGCACGGCCGTCAACCCGCCCCTGGTGCGCGCCAGCACCGTGCTGTTCGAGAACACGGCACAGCAGCGCGAGATGCGCGAGCGCCGCGCCGGCGAGCGCATCTTCAGCTACGGCGCGCGCGGCACGCCCACCGGCTTTGCGCTGGAAGACGCCGTCAGCGAGCTGGAAGGCGCCCACCGCACGCGGCTGCTGCCCACCGGCCTGGCGGCCATCGGCATGGCCCTGCTCAGCTACCTGCGCCCCGGCGACCATGTGCTGCTGACCGACAGCGCCTACCAGCCCGTGCGCCACCTGGCCGGGCAATGGCTGCGGCCCTACGGCATCGAGTACGACTTCTTCGCGGCCGATGGCAGCGACGCCCAGGCGCGCATGCGCCCCAACACCCGCATGGTCTATGCCGAATGCCCGGGATCGCTGGTCTACGAGATGTGCGACCTGCCCGCGCTGGCGGCCATGGCCCATGCGCGCGGCGCCCTGGTCGTGGCCGACAACACCTGGGGGTCGGGCTGCCAGTACCGGCCGCTGGCGCTGGGGGCCGATGTCTCGGTGATGGCAGCCACCAAGTACCTGTCGGGCCACTCCGACGTGATGATGGGCACCGTGGCCACCACCGAGGCCGCCTGGGAGCCGCTGGCGGCGCGCTGCGATGCCTTCGGCATGGCGGTCAGCCCCGACGATGCCTGGCTGGTGCTGCGCGGCATGCGCTCGCTGGCCGCACGGCTGCAGATGCACGAGGCGCATGCGCTGGAGGTGGCGCACTGGCTGCAGCAGCACCCGGCCGTGGCCACCGTGTTCTGCCCCGCGCTGCCCACGCACCCCGGCCATGCGCTGTGGCTGCGCGACTGCCAGGGCACCAACGGCCTGGTGTCGCTGGAGCTGCAGCCCGGCACCGCCGAGGCCGCCGTGGACCGCTTCATCGACGCCCTGCGCCTCTTCGGCATCGGCGCCTCCTGGGGCGGCTACGAAAGCCTGGCGACGGCCGCGCACATGGCGCAGGCGCGCAGCGTCACCGACTGGAGTGCGCGCGGGCCCGTGGTGCGCCTGCACATCGGCCTGGAGTCGCCGCGCGACCTCATCGCCGACCTGGAGCAGGGGCTGGCGGCACTTTAGTGGATAACACGCTCTAGCGGCCTGCCTGAGCGCTCGCCAGTTCGCCGGCCAGCGTCTGCACCAGCGCAGCGGCCGGCATCTCACGCGCCAGCGGCGCACCCTGGCCGGCCCAGTGGGCTGCGTAGTCGGAGCTGCCTTGGGCGTACGCCGCCTGGTGCAGCGCCTTGCCTGCGTCGTAGACGCGCGGGTAGTCGGGCAGGGGCTGGCCAAGGCTGGCGCCCAGCGCATGCAGCCGGTTGACCATGCCGCGCGCCGGCCGGCCCGAGATGGCGGCGGTGATGCCTGTGTGGTGGGCGCGTTCGCTGCGCAGCTCGGCACGGTAGGCCGGGCTGGCGGACGATTCAGGGCAGAGGATGAAGGCCGTGCCCAGCTGCGCCGCGCAGGCGCCCAGGCCCAGCGCGGCCGCAATGCCCTCGCCGTCCATGATGCCGCCGGCCGCGATCACCGGCAGGGCCGTGTTGCGCGCCAGCACTCGCACCAGGGCGAAGGTGCCCATCATGCGGTCCTGCGCGGGATCGAACGTGCCGCGGTGCCCCCCGGCCTCCACGCCCTGGGCCACGATGGCATCGACACCGGCCTGCTCCACCTGGCGCGCCTCGTCCAGCGACGTGGCGCTGGCCAGGGTCACGACGCCGGCCGAGCGCAGCGCGTCGATGAAGCCCTGCTCAGGCAGCCCGAAATGAAAGCTCACCACGGCGGGCCGCTCCTGCAGCAGCATGGCCTGCAGCGCCGCGTTGCCGACGGCGGTGGCGTAGATCTCGTTGAGCGTGGCGGGCGGCGTGGCGCCGAAGCGCGCGAACTCGGGCGCCAGATGGGCCAGCCAGGCGGCCTCGCGCTGCGCATCGGCCCGGGCCGGCCGGTGGCAGAACAGGTTGACGTTGAAGGCGCCCGATGTCAGCGCGCGCGTCTGCACGAGCTGCTGGCGCGCCTGCTCCGTGCCGCTGGCGCCAATGCCCAGCGAGCCCAGGCCGCCGGCCTCGGTGACGGCGGCCGCCAGCGCGGGCGTGGACGTGCCGGCCATGGGGGCCTGGATGATGGGATGGCGCATGCCAAGGCGGGCCATCCACGCGGTCTTTGCAGTGCTCATACGACTCCTTGTTTCCTGTCTCGAATCCGCGCACTCATGCGGCGGCCTGTCGGCGCGCGCTGGCGCGGCTGGCGGCGATCATGAGCGTGCCCAGCAGCAGCGACACGCTGCCGATGACGAACAGGCGCTGGTACGAGCCCAGGCCCGCATAGCTCCAGGCCATGAAATATCCCGACACGGCCTGCATCAGCGCAAAGGCCGCCGTGGCATAGCCCCACATGCGCTTGTGCTGCGCAGGGCCGATCAGCTGCATCAGGTAGCCCGAGGTGATGGCCGCCATGCCCGGCGACAGCGCGCCCACCAGGAAGGACGAGGTCGCATGCCCCGCAAATCCCACCCAGAACAGCGGCATGGCAATGGCCAGGGTTTTGACCGCATAGGCACCCGTGGTCGTGCCCCACCAGCCAAAGCGTGTGGCGCACAGCGAGGCCACCAGCGGCCCGGCAATGGCGCCCAGGCCGAACACGGCCCACTGCGTGGAGGCGTAGGCGTCACCCAACTGCAGCTCGCGCGCCAGGTAGTCCACCCAGAACACCGTGTGCGGCACAAAGCCGAAGGCGTCCGTCATATAGGCCAGCATCACCAGCACCACGGGCAGCGTCCACAGGGGGGCGGCGGGCACGGGCCGGGCATGGGGCGTGATGGCAATGGGCGCAGGCACCGGCAGCCGCCGCACATGGCGCCAGCCCAGCCAGCCGGCCCAGGCGCAGACCGCCGCCAGCGCCCACCAGACGGCGCCCAGGCTCTGGCGCGCCAGCAGCGGTATCAGCGTGGCCGACAGCAGGGCGCCGGCACCTATGCCGCAGAACATCAGCGGCCCCAGGGCCGCGCGCCGCTGCACGGGCGTGGCCGCCAGGGCCACGGAGGGGCCCAGCACCATCAGGATGGCGCCGCCAATGCCCGAGATGCAGCGCCAGGCAAAGAACCAGGGCATGGGTAGCGGCCAGGCGCAGGCCGCAAAGCTCAGCGCCAGGGCCACCCAGCACCACAGCAGCACGCGCAGCGCGCCCAGGCGTTCGGCCAGCGGCGCGGCGGCCAGCGCGCCGATCAGATAGCCCAGCAGGTTGGCCGCGCCCAGGTAGGCCACCTGCTCGCCGCTGAACCAGCCGGCATGCACCATCTGCGGCATCAGCGCCGTGTAGGCAAAGCGCGCCAGGCCGACGCCGCTGAGCGTGGCCATGAAGCCGGTCAGCAGCAGGGAAGTTTCGTTGCGTTGGATCACGGGAGTGGGCGCCATGCGGGGAGGATGGGCATACATTAGGCGCTGCCGCCCATCATGTCCAATGATTCAAAATGATGGCGTCAATCTCGATTGAAGATGGATGTCACTGGAGCCGCGATGCAACTGAAGTCCCTGCGCATGTTCCTGGCCGTCTGCGACAGCGGCAGCTTCGGCGCCGCCGCCCAGCAACTGCACACCGTGCAGTCCAACGTGACGGCCCATGTGAAAAAGCTCGAGGACGAGGCCGGCGTGCAACTGCTGGAGCGCAGCGCGCCCGTGCACGCCACGCCTGCCGGCCGCCTGCTGGAGCAATACGCGCGGCGCATGCTGGCCGACCATGACGAGGCGCTGGCCCTGCTGCAAGGCAGCGCCCGGGCCGCAGGCGCGCTGCGCATAGGCTCCATGGAAACCACGGCCGCGCTGCGCCTGCCGCCGCTGCTGGCGCGCCTGCACCAGGCCCAGCCCGGCCTGGACCTGGAGCTGCGCACGGCCACCACGGCCGAGCTGCTGGCCGACCTGCTTGCCGGGCGCCTGGACTGCGCCTTCGTCTCCGGCATGCCGCCCCAGTCCCGCCTGCAGGGCTGGCGTGTCTTCGAGGAGGAGCTGGTGCTGGTCACGGCTTTCGCGCTGCCGCGCTTTCCCGATGCCGCCCAGCTCAGCGCCGTGCCCTTCCTGGCCTTCCGCCAGGGCTGCAGCTACCGCCAGCGCATCGAACTGCTGCTGGCCGCGCGTGGCGTGGCCGCACGCATCATGGAAATGGGATCGCTGGACGCCATCCTCGGCTGCGTGGCCGCCGGCATGGGCTACGGCCTGCTGCCGCGCAGCGTGGTCCAGGCCCAGCAGCACCGCTTCGGCGTGCACATCACGGCCCTGCCCGGCGCACTCGCCCAGGAAGTCGCCCGCGTGGAAACCTGGTTCGTCGTGCCCGCGCGCCAGGGCTGGTCGCCTGCGCTGCATGCCTGCGTGGAGGTGTTGGGGATCGACCAGGATGTTGCGGCTGTCGATGCGCAAGGCCTGGTGCCTGCCGGCTCATGACGGCAGCCGCAACACCCTCCGATACTGCATGGCCTCGGCCACATGCCCCGTCTCCACTGCCGCGCTGCCGGCCAAGTCGGCAATGGTGCGCGCCACCTTGAGCGCGCGGTGGGTGCTGCGGGCCGACCAGCCCAGGCGTGCGGCGGCCTTGTGGGCGAAGGTCAGGGCCTCGGGCGACAGGCCCAGGTGGTCGTCCAGGGCCTGGCCCTGAAGCTGGTGGTTGGCACTGCCCTGGCGCTGCACGGCCAGCGCGCGGGCCTGGACCACGCGCTCGCGCACGGCCTCGCTGGTTTCGCCCGAGCGCGCGGCCAGCAGCTCCTGCGGGGGCAGGGCGCCGACTTCCACATGCAGGTCGATGCGATCCAGCAGCGGGCCGCTGATGCGCGCCTGGTAGCGCGCCACCTTGTCGGGTGTGCAGCGGCAGCGCTGCACCGTCGACCCCCAATGGCCGCAGGGGCAGGGATTCATGGCCGCGACGAGCTGAAAGCGCGCGGGAAATTCGCAGCGCTGGGCGGCTCTGGCGATGGTGATCTGGCCGGTCTCCAGCGGCTCGCGCAGCGCCTCCAGCGCACTGCGCGCGAACTCGGGGAATTCATCGAGGAAGAGCACGCCGTGGTGGGACTGTGAAATCTCGCCAGGGCGCGGTGGCGAGCCTCCTCCGACCAGGGCCACGGCGCTGGCCGTGTGATGCGGGCTGGCCGTGGGGCGCTGGCGCCAGCGCTCCGGCGTGAAGCGGCCGGCCAGGCTGGCGATGGCGGCGGCCTCCAGCGCCTCGTCATCGCTCATGGGCGGCAGCAGGTCGGCAAAGCGCTGGGCCAGCATGGACTTGCCCGAGCCCGGCGGCCCCACCAGCAGCAGGCCATGGCCTCCGGCCGCAGCGATTTCCAGCGCGCGCCGCGCCTGGGCCTGGCCGCGCACCTCGGCCAGGTCCAGGCTGCTGCGCACTGGGGCGGCGGGCTGCGGCTGCACCGCATGCCAGCCCGGGCCGGAGCATGTCTGGGTGTCGCCTGCTGCCGGCAAGGCGTCGGTTTCGTCGGTTTCGTCGGTCTCGCCGGTGTCCTCGCTTTCGTCGCTGCAGCGGGCACCGTCCGTGTCCTGCTCCGCCTGCACCAGGGCATTGGCCGAGCGTGTGATGAAGCGGCGCACCACGTCCAGCAGGTGGTGCGCGCAGAACACCTGGGCCGATGGCACGAAGGCCGCCTCTTGCGCGCTGCCCGGCGGCAGAACCAGGCGGGCGCCGTCCTGCTGGCGGTGCAGGGCCAGGGCCGTGGCCAGCGCGCCGCGCACGGGCCGCAGCGCACCCGACAGCGACAGCTCGCCCGCGAATTCATAGTCGGCCAGCGCATCGCCATTGATCTGGCCGCTGGCCGCGAGAATGCCCAGCGCAATGGGCAGGTCGAAGCGCCCCGAGTCCTTGGGCAGGTCGGCGGGTGCCAGGTTGACGATGATGCGTTTGTTGCTCGGGAACTCCAGCCCGGAGTTCAGCAGCGCCGAGCGCACGCGTTCGCGCGCTTCCTTGACCTCGACATCGGCCAGACCCACCAGCGTGAACGACGGCAGGCCGTTGGCCAGATGCACTTCCACGGTGACACGCGGGGCGGCCAGCCCCAGCAGCGCACGACTTTGAACCAGGGCCAGACCCATGGGCACCTCGCAGGAACGACAGACACAAAGCCAGACACAAAGGAAGAGGCCGCCAGCGGTGCGGCGGCCTCGGTGACCCAGTATGGCAACGGCCTTGGACCTTGTGGGCGGCGGGTGCGGCGCTGCCCCTAAATCTCAGAATGTTCTGACCCTTGCGGCGCAAAAATCAGAACAGCTTCACCAGCGCCGGAACGCTCAGCACGGCCGTGTAGTAGCCCATGAACTGCACGCCGGTGTTGAAGCCGAAGCCGCGTGACAGCAGGCCGCCGAGCAGGCCCATGGTCAGGATCACGAGCAGGCCCAGCAACTGGCCTTCCCAGACGCTGATGACGATGATCAGGCCCACGAAGGTGGCGATGATGGCCTCGTGGCTGACCCGGCGCGAGACGAACAGCGCCGCGCTGCGCGCGAAGTTCATGGCGAAGGGGTAGGACACGAGGGCCGCCAGCACCACGGCCAGCATGCCGTAGCCCAGGAACTCCCAGTGGCTGAGCAGGTTGTGCAGGTTGTTCACCTGGCCCGTGGCGGCATCGACGGTGAAGCGCGGCGGCGCATTGAACAGCGGCGCGGCGGGGCCGGCGGCCACGGGGCTCAGCGGCAGGCCGAAGGCGATCAGCGGGATCAGCGCCTCGGCGATGTAGGTGGCCTCGGTCACGCCGTTGCGCGCGCTCAGCACCGTGGTCAGGCGGTGGTAGGCATGCTTGATGCGCGAGCCCACCAGCTCGCCCAGCACCACGGTCATGGCCACGGGGCTGAAGACGAAGGTGGCGCTGGAGATGGTGGCCGTGGCCAGGGTCCAGCGCGTCTGCACGCGGTCCAGCACCTTGAGCGGGTTGGGGAAGTAGCCCGACCAGCCCTTCACGTCGGGCGCCAGGTTGAACTGGCGCACCTTGTCGCGCAGCATGCGCTGGCGGCCGGCCGGCGAGATCACGGTGAACAGGTCGGCGATCAGCGGCCCGATGGCAATGCCCAGGAAGTAGCTGATGCTGAGCTTGACCTCGTACTTGGCGGTGAGGCTTTGCAGCGCAATGATGACGACCACGAACGGAATCAGCAGCATGACCGAGGCCCAGCGCCCCGCCGAGAAGTAGGCGATGAGGAGGGCGGCGGCCAGGAAGATCCAGGGCGCCGTCTTGGTGATCATGCTGCCGAAGGGCGCCAGCATCACGGCGAACAGCACGGCCAGCGGCACGGCGACAAAGGCCGCGACGATGCCGCCCGAAACCATCTTGCGCAGCGCGATATGGGGCACGCCCAGCTTGCGCAGCATGTTGGCGTCCTGCAGCAGCGGCGTGGCCAGCGTGTCGCCGGGAATGCCCAGCAGGGCCGTGGGCACGGCATGCGTCATGTGCTTGGCCACGGCGCCGGCCAGGAAGAAGGTGAACACGCCGGCGGGCGGCACGCCCAGCAGCACCACCAGCAGGGTGAGCGGGGCCAGCGTGGTGGTCTCGTCCGTGCCGGAGACCAGGCCGATGGCGGCGAACACCACGGCGCCTATCAGTCCCATGGCGGCTGCGACGGCGATGTCATTGGTCAGCAGGGTTTCCATCTCATGCCCTCCCGGCCTTGTCGGCGAACAGCTCGTAGAGCTTGAGCTCCTTGAGTTCCTGCACCACGGCGGGCGGCAGGTCCTGCACCGTGCCCAGGCCTCCGGGCTGGCGCGCCAGTTCCTCCAGTACTTCGCGGCGCCATTCGGGGTCGTTCGAGGTGTCCAGCTCGGTCACTTCCCGCTTGGGCGGAAAGGCACGTGCGCAGATCACGCCGGCAATCACGCAGCCGGCAAGGCCCGCGAGCATGGCGTAGGCGTGGGCCAGCTGGTGCGACTCGACCACCGTGGCCAGCCAGCGGCTGGCCAGGTAGAAGCCCAGCACGCTGATGCCGGTGCCGATGGCAATCGCCCAGGCCAGGTGGCGCAGGTCCACGGTGTCGCCCCAGACCTCGGCCAGCCGCCAGTCGGCGGGATCCTTGCTTGTCATGTGTGTCTCCTTGGGTTTTTGTTTGTGTGGCCGCGCGCTGGTCAGGCCCTGGCGCGCAGCGCGGCCAGCACTTCCAGTGCGCGGTCGGTGCGCACGTCGTGCTCTGCGGCCAGCTGGCGCGCCACGGCATCGACCTCGTCGCCCGTGGCGCCGGCCACCAGGGCGATGTTGCGGGCGTGCAGGGCCATGTGGCCGCGCTGAATGCCTTCGGTGGCCAGGGCGCGCAGGGCGCCCAGGTTCTGCGCCAGGCCCACGGCGGCGGCGATCTCGCCCAGCTGCTGGGCGGACTGCAGGTCCATGATCTTCAGCGCCAGGCGTGCCAGCGGATGGGTCTTGGTGGCGCCGCCGACAAGGCCCACGGGCATGGGCAGCTCGATGCTGCCGACCAGGGCGCCGCTGCTGTCCTTTTCCCAGCGCGTCAGCGAGGTGTAGCTGCCGCTGCGGCTGGCATAGGCATGGGCGCCGGCCTCGACCGCGCGCCAGTCGTTGCCCGTGGCCACGATGACGGGGTCGATGCCGTTCATGATTCCCTTGTTGTGCGTGGCCGCGCGGTAGGGGTCGATGGCCGCGAAGGTATAGGCGTCCAGCACGCCTTCGATGATCTCCTCGCCGCTGCGCTCCTTCGTGGCCAGGGTCTGCGGCGTGAGCCGCACGCGGGCGCGGGCCAGCCGCAGGTCGGCCAGGTTGGACAGGATGCGCAGCCGCACGCTGCCGCCCGTGATCTGCTCGACCAGGGGTGCCACCGATTCGGCCATGGTGTTGACGGTGTTGGCGCCCATGGCGTCGCGCACGTCCACGATCAGGTGGACCACCAGCATGGGGCCGCGCGGCGTGTCGGGGAAGACGTGGACCTCGATGTCCTTGCAGCCGCCGCCCAGGCCGATCAGCACCTTGTCGCGGCTGTTGGCGCGCTCGATGATCTGCGCACGCGCCTGCAGCACGGCCAGGCGTGCGCCGTGCGGATCGGTCACGCCCAGCACCTGGACCTGGGCGCGCATCAGCGGCAGCGTGCTGGAGGTCTGAAAGCCCCCGTTCTCGCGCGCCAGCTTGGCCATGTACGAGGCGGCGGCCACCACCGAGGGTTCCTCCACCGCCATGGGCACCAGCACGTCGCGGCCGTTGACGCGGAAATTGCCGGCCACGCCCAGCGGCAGCTCGAAGCTGCCGAACACGTTCTCGATCATGCCGTCGGCCAGCGCCAGGGGCAGGGCGCCGGGGGCGGCGAGCAGGGCGCGCTCGGCATCGGACAGGCCGCAGGCATCGGCCAGGAAATCCCGGCGCTGGGCCGGTGTGAGGGCACGGAAATTGGGCAGGCGCGAATCGGCAACCATGGAAGACATCTCCTCGGATCAAAACTCTGG
Organism: Delftia sp. ASV31; assembly: GCF_016428765.1. Classification (NCBI taxonomy): domain Bacteria; kingdom Pseudomonadati; phylum Pseudomonadota; class Betaproteobacteria; order Burkholderiales; family Comamonadaceae; genus Delftia; species Delftia sp. ASV31. The sequence continues at coordinate 28,966 of NZ_JAELTK010000025.1, read as the reverse complement.
TCGCCGGACTGTAGGAAAACTGTACCGCTTTCAAAAGGTACAGTTTCGGGGAACAGTACCATCGCACTGCAACATGAACGGAGGGCGCATGGCAGACACCAGAGGGCGCTCGGCCCCCATTGCCGAGAAGCTGGCCGACCTGATCGGCCAGCAGATCGCCGACGGCGTGTACCGCCCTGGCGACAAGCTGCCCTCGCTGCGCGAGCTGGCGCAGCTGCACCGCTATGCCAAGAACACCGTGGTCTCGGCCTTCGACCTGCTGGTCTCGCGCGGCATCGTCGAGCCGCGCCGGGGCTCGGGCTTTTACGTGCTGGGCACGGGGCGCGGTGCCCAGCGCACCGATGAGGACGCGGGCCAGCTGGGTCGCGCCATGGACATCGTCTGGCTGATGCGCGAGCAGCTCAAGACCCAGCCCGACTGCGTGGGCGTGGGCGACGGTTTTCCGCCCGTGGAATGGCTGGCCGACATGCGGCTGGACCGCTACCACCAGAAGGTGGTGCGCACGGGGCTGGGATCGCTGTTCCGCTACGGCAGCCGCTACGGCTATGCGCCGCTGCGCGACAGCCTGGTGCGCAAGCTGGGCGACTTCGGCCTGCAGGCCACGCCGGGCCAGCTGGTGCTGACCCATGGCGCCAATGAGGCCATGGACCTGGTCATCCGCTACTTCGTGCCGCCGGGGGCCACCGTGCTCGTGGACGAGCCCGGCTACTACCCGCTGTTCGGCAAGCTCAGGCTGGCCGGCGCCCATGTGGTCGGCGTGCCGCGCCTGGCCGACGGGCCCGACGTGGCCGCGCTCGAATCACTGCTGGCCCAGCACCGGCCGCGCCTTTTTTTCACGCAGTCGCTGGCCCACAATCCCACGGGCTCGGACATCTCGGCCGCCAAGGCCTACAAGGTGCTGCAGCTGGCCGAGCGCCACAACCTGCTCATCGTCGAGGACGATCCGCTGGCCGACTTCAAGCCCACCTCGGCCGTGCGCCTGTCCACGCTGGACCAACTGGAGCGCACCATCTACATCGGCAGCTTCTCCAAATCCTTCTCGGCCGCGCTGCGCGTAGGCTTCATCGCCTGCAACGACGCGCTGGCCAGCGACCTGGCCGACCTCAAGGCGCTGATCCACGTCAGCGGCTCCGAGTACTGCGAGCGCATGGTGGACGTGATGCTGCGCGAGGGCCACTACGAGCGCCACCTGGTGCGCCTGCGCCACAAGCTGGGCCAGGCCACGGCCCAGGCGCTGGGCTGGCTCGATGCCCACGGCTGCGAAGTCTTTGCGCGCAGCCCGCAAAGCCTGTACCTGTGGGTGGCCTTCCCCGGTGTGCAGGACTCGCTGCGGCTGGCCGAGCAACTGGTGCCGCGCAAGCTCAGTATGGCGCCAGGCCGTGTCTTCCACGTCGATCCCTCGGCCGTCTCGCGCTGGTCGCGGTGCAACGTCAGCGCCATGCTGGATCCGAGGTTCCAGGCCGCGATGGGGCAGGTGCTGGCTCAACCCGCCTGAGCCAGCCCCCGGGCCTGCGCGCGCAGCAGCGCGATGAAGCGCTGCTGCTCCTGCGTGGGCGCGTCGTCGGTGCGCGTGAGGATGCCGAAGGGCGCCATGGGCACGTCGATGCAGACCGGCAGCGCCCTGACCAGGCCCATGCGCAGATAGTCCTTGAGCGCGGATTCGGACAGCAGCATCACGGCGTCGGTCAGCTGCACCAGTTGCTGCATGGAGTACACCGAGCTGCATTCGATGATGTCGGCCGGCGCAGGCAGTTCCAGGCGCTGCAGCAGCTGGTCGAGCGCGATGCGCGCGGGGCTGGTGGCCGGCTGCAGTATCCAGGGCCAGTCGCCGACAAGCTCTTGCCAGCCCAGCTTGCGCCGGCGTGTCAGCGGATGGCCGCTGCGCACGACGACCAGCAGCCGCTCGTTGCCCAGTTCCTCGAAGCTGTAGCTGCTGCTGTGGGCCGCAGGGCTGCGCCGCGCAATGGCCATGTCGATGCGGCGCTGGTCCAGCAGGCGCAGCACCTGGTCGCTGGTGTCGCCCATGATGCGCAACCGCAGCTGCGGGCTTTGCGCCTTCATGCGGGCCACGGCAGTCATCACCAGGTCGGGTGCTGCGCCCATGATGGTGCCGATGGACAGGTAGCCGTAGCCGCCCTGGCGGCGCGCGGCCAGGTCCTCGGCGCAGCGGTCCAGGCTGTTGAGCGAGGCCTCGGCAAAGCGCACCAGCTGCGCGCCCAGCGCCGTGGGCCGCATGCCGCGCGGCAGGCGCTCGAAGAGCTGGCAGCCGAACATGTCCTCGATCTCGCGCAGCATGCGCGTGGCCGCAGGCTGGGACATGGCCAGGCTCAGCGATGCGCGGTGCAGGTTCAGGCTCGATCCCAGCGCCACCAGCATGTGCAGGTGCTTGTAGCGCAGGCGGTTGAGCAGGCTGCGGTGCAGCACGGGCGGGGCGGATTCGGGCGTGTTCGCAGGCATAAGCGCAAGGTATCGGATGTGACCGAAATTCGATTTGTTGAGCATCGATCATGCGCCGTACATTGGCCCTGCGACAAGAAAAAACAGACCCAATCCAGGAGACAAGACATGCACAGCCCATCGCCTGTTTCATGACGCGCAGACGCGGCCGGCACCAACGCCGCGGCCGCGCTCGCACCTTCACAAAGCACGCCTTCAGCGCTCCGGACGACCGGGCGTGATGGCCTCTCATTGCCTGCAAGGAAAGTCATGAAAAAACTCCCCGCTCCCCTGCTCGCCAGGATCTCCTGGCGCCTGCTGCCCTTTTTGCTGCTCATGTACATCATGGCCTTCCTGGACCGGGCCAACGTGGGCTTTGCCAAGGTGGCCTTCCAGGCCGATACCGGCATCGGCGATGCGGCCTTCGCCTTTGGCGCGGGCGTGTTCTTCGCAGGCTATGCGCTGCTGGAAGTGCCCAGCAACCTGATCATGCACCGCGTGGGCGCACGCATGTGGATGTGCCGGATCATGGTCACCTGGGGCCTGGTGTCGGCGGCCATGATGTTCGCCCACGACCAGACCACCTTCTACGTGCTGCGCTTTTTGCTGGGCGTGGCCGAGGCGGGATTCTTCCCCGGCGTCATCCTGTACCTGACCTACTGGTTCCCGGCGGCGCACCGCGCGCAGGCCATGGGCTTTTTCTACTTCGGCGCGCCGCTGGCCTTCATCTTCGGCAGCCCGCTGTCGGGCCTGCTGCTGGAGCTGGACGGCATGGGCGGCTGGCACGGCTGGCAGTGGCTGTTTGCGGTGGAGGGGCTGATGGCGGTGGCCGTGGGCATCTGGGCGTATTTCCACCTGGACAACCGCCCCGCCGACGCCACCTGGCTCAGCCGCGAGGACAAGGCGCTGCTGCAGGACATCCTCGACAGCGAAGAGCGCGCCAAGGGCGGCCACGGCCACAGCCTGCTGGCCGCGCTGTGCCAGCCGCGCGTGCTCTACCTGGCGCTGATCTATCTGTTGATCCAGGCCAGCGTCTATGGCGTGGTGTTCTACCTGCCCAGCCAGGTGGCGGGCCTGCTGGGTACCAAGGTGGGCCTGCTGGTGGGCGTGGTCTCGGCCATTCCCTGGCTGTGCGCGCTGCTGGCCGCCTGGTGGATTCCGGGCCATGCCGAGCGAACAGGCCAGCCGCGCGGCATCGCCAGCCTGACGCTGGTGATGGCTGCCGTGGGCATGGCTGCATCGGTGAGTTTCTCCAGCCCCCTGCTGGGTGTAGCCGCGCTGTGCCTGGCGGCGGCCGGCTTCATCGCCGTGCAGCCCGTGTTCTGGACCTTTCCCGCCAACACGCTGGCCGGCGCTGCGGCCGCTGGCGGCATCGCCTTCATCAACTCCCTCGGCGCCGTGGGCGGCTTCATCGCCCCCATCGTCAAGAACTGGGCCGAGGGCTTTTTCCACTCCCCGGCGGCCGGCCTGTACCTGCTGGCCGGCACCACGCTGCTGGCTGCGGCCCTGGTGCTGGGCGTGCGCGCACGCCTGGCGCCGGCCTTGGCCGCACCGTCGGCCGCCTGAGCCACTTGCACACGGAGCAGAACCATCCCATGACACAGATCCCCACCATCAAGCAGGTGCGCGCCTTCACGCTCAAGGGCGGCGGTGCCGACTACCACGACCAGTCCGACGGCCACTGGATCGACGACCACATCGCCACGCCCATGGCCAAGTACCCCGAGTACCGGCAAAGCCGCCGCAGCTTCGGCATCAACGTGCTGGGCACGCTGGTGGTGGAGATCGAGGACAGCGCCGGACGCGTGGGCTTTGCCGTGACCACGGGCGGCGAGCCTGCGGCCTACATCGTCGAAAAGCACCTGGCGCGCTTTCTCGAAGGCGCCCGGGTCACCGACATCGAGCGCATCTGGGACCAGATGTACCTGTCCACGCTGTACTACGGCCGCAAGGGCATCGTCATCAACACCATCTCGGGCGTGGACCTGGCGCTGTGGGACCTGCTGGGCAAGGTGCGCGGCGAGCCCGTGCACCAGCTGCTGGGCGGCGCCGTGCGCGACGAGCTGCAGTTCTACGCCACGGGCGCGCGGCCCGACCTGGCGCAGAAGATGGGCTTCATCGGCGGCAAGATGCCGCTGCACCACGGCCCGGCCGAAGGCGAGGAGGGCCTGCGCCGCAACCTGCAGGAGCTGGCCACCATGCGCGAGCGCGTGGGCCCGGACTTCTGGCTCATGCTGGACTGCTGGATGAGCCTGGACGTGAACTACGCCACGCGCCTGGCCCAGGGTGCGCAGGCCCATGGCCTCAAGTGGATCGAGGAGGCCCTGCCGCCCGACGACTACTGGGGCTACGCGGCCCTGCGCAGGAACGTGCCCACCGGCATGCTGGTGACCACGGGCGAGCACGAGGCCACGCGCTGGGGCTTTCGCCAGCTGCTGGAGATGGGCTGCTGCGACATCATCCAGCCCGACGTGGGCTGGTGCGGCGGCATCACCGAGCTGCTCAAGATCTCGGCCCTGGCCGATGCCCACCAGGCCCTGGTCATCCCGCATGGCTCCAGCGTCTACAGCTACCACTTCGTGGCCACGCGCCACAACAGCCCGTTTGCCGAGTTCCTGATGATGGCCCCCAAGGCCGACGAGGTCGTGCCCATGTTCCATCCGCAACTGCTGGGCGAGCCCGTGCCCGTCAACGGCCGCATGCGCCTGTCGGCGCTGGACAAGCCTGGCTTCGGCGTGGAGCTCAATCCCGAGTGCGCCCTGCACCGCCCGTACACGCACTGAAGGAGCCCGCCATGCAACTGCCTGCCAACCCCTTCAAGGCCGCGCTGCGGCGCGCCGAGCCGCTGTACGGCATCTGGGCCGGCCTTGCCACGCCCTATGCGGCCGAGATCATCGCCACCACGGGCTACGACTGGATGCTGGTCGATGGCGAGCATGCCCCCAACACCGTGCCCACGCTGCTGGGCCAGCTGCAGGCCGTGGCGCCCTACGCCACGCACCCGGTGGTGCGTGCCGTGCAGGGCGACACCGTGCTCATCAAGCAGCTGCTGGACGTGGGCGTGCAGACGCTGATGGTGCCCATGGTGGAGACGGCCGAACAGGCGCGCGAACTGGTGCGCGCCATGCGCTACCCGCCCCACGGCGTGCGCGGCGTGGGCGGCGGCCTGACGCGGGCCACGCGCTGGGATGCCGTGCCCGACTACATCCGCACGGCGCATGAACAGCTGTGCCTGATCGTGCAGATCGAATCGCCACGGGGCGTGACCAACGCGGCCGAGATTGCGGCCGTCGATGGCGTGGACGCCGTCTTCATCGGCCCCGCCGACCTGTCCACGGGCATGGGCCATGCGGGCGACGCCAGCCAGGGCGAGGTGCAGGAGGCCATACGCCGCACCGTCGAGGCCACGCTGGCCGCCGGCAAGGCCTGCGGCATCCTCGCGCCGCGCGAGGAAGATGCGCGCCGCTATGCGGACTGGGGCTGCCGCTTCATCGCCGTGGGCATCGACATCAGCCTGCTGCGCCAGGCTGCGCTGGCCAATCTGGGGCGCTATCGCGCCACGCACGCCACGGACCAGGCGGCCCCTGCATCCCGCACCTACTGAACCCAAGGAGAACTCCATGGCATCCCTTCCCGTGCTGCGCAATTTCATCGCCGGCAGCTTCACCGACAGCGCCGAACTGCATGAGGTGACCAATCCCGCCACGGGCGCGGTGCTGGCGCGCTCGCCCCTGTCCAGCCAGGCCGATGTGGACCGCGCCATCGCCGCCGCGCGTGGCGCCCACAAGGCCTGGGCGCGCCGCCCGGCCGTGGAGCGCGCACAGTACCTGCGCCGCGTGGCGGCCCGCATCCGCGACAACGCCGCGCGCATTGCGCGCACCATCACCGAGGAGCAGGGCAAGACCCTGGGCCTGGCCGAGGTCGAGGTGAACTTCACCGCCGACTATCTGGACTACATGGCCGAATGGGCGCGCCGCATCGAGGGCGAGGTCATCACCAGCGACCGGGCCAACGAGCAGATCTTTCTGCTGCGCAAGCCGCTGGGCGTGGTCGCGGGCATCCTGCCCTGGAACTTCCCCTTCTTCCTGATCGCCCGCAAGATGGCGCCGGCCCTGCTCACGGGCAACACCATCGTCATCAAGCCCAGCGAGGAAACGCCCATCAACTGCCATGCCTTCACCGAGCTGCTGGCCCAGTGCGAGCTGCCGGCCGGCGTGTTCAACGTGGTCTATGGCCAGGGCGGCACGGGCGCTGCGCTGGCCGGGCATGCGGGCGTGGACATGGTCAGCTTCACGGGCAGCGTGGCCACGGGCGAGCGCATCGCCGCAGCCTCCGCGCCCCACATCACCAAGCTCAACCTGGAGCTGGGAGGCAAGGCCCCGGCCATCGTGCTGGCCGATGCCGACCTGGACCTGGCCGTGCGCGCCATCCGCGACTCGCGCATCATCAACACCGGCCAGGTCTGCAACTGCGCCGAACGCGTCTACGTGCAGCGCCAGGTGGCCGACGAGTTCACGGCCCGCATCGCCCAGGCCATGGCCGCCACGCGCTACGGCGACCCGATTGCGCGGCCCGACGTGGAAATGGGCCCGCTGATCAACCAAAAGGGCCTGGACAGCGTGCAGGCCAAGGTGCGCCAGGCCATCGCCGACGGCGCGCAACTGGTCACGGGCGGACAGGCCGCAGACCTGGGCGCGGGCTTTCACTTCCAGCCCACGGTGCTGGCCGGCTGCCATGCGGGCATGGAGATCATGCGCAAGGAAATCTTCGGCCCCGTGCTGCCCATCCAGGTGGTGGAGGACCTGGACGAGGCCATCGCCCTGGCCAACGACTGCGAATACGGGCTGACTTCGTCGCTGTACACGCGCGACCTGTCCAAGGCCATGCAGGCCATGCGCGAGATCGACTTCGGCGAGACCTACATCAACCGCGAGAACTTCGAGGCCATGCAGGGCTTCCATGCAGGCGTGCGCAAGTCCGGCGTGGGCGGGGCTGATGGCAAGCACGGCCTGTACGAGTACACGCACACGCATGTGGTGTACCTGCAGGGGTGATTGACCTTCTGGACCTTGGCGTCAGGGCGCTGCCGGTTTCTTGCGGTTGCGCGGCGCCTTGGGCGGCGGGCTGCTGGCCTCCAGCTCCCGCGCCCGGGTGCGGATGCGGGCAAAGGCGCTGGCCATGGCCTGCAGCTCGGGCTCGGGCACGGCGTCCATGAGCTCGCGGTTGATGGCCTGCACCTGCGGGAACAGCTCGGCATGCAGGGCGCGGCCCCTGTCGCTCAGGCGCAGCAGCGCGCGGCGCGCATCGCCCACCTGGCTTTCTTTCCACAACAGCCCCTTGGCCAGCAGCGCCGTGACCGCGCGCGAGGTGCGCGTGCGGTCCAGCTGCGCCTGCTCGGCCAGCTGCGAGGGCTGCAGCTGCCCGGCCTCGGCCAGCAGGCAGAGCATGCGCCACTCGCGCCGCGTGATGCCGTAGCGGCCCTCGCACAGGCGCACCACGCGGCTGCCAGCGGCCGCCTGCAGCCGCGCCAGGTGGTAGAGGAACATGTCGTCGAGCACGGCGGGGTGGCGCCAGCGGTGGAGGTCGGTCATGGGCTCGCGGGCCGGTTTCGGGTTTACGCTAGGGATGATGGATTAGATGCATTGTCTGCGGCCTGCGTACATTGGCCGCAAGACAACGACAAGGAGACAAGTATGCCCAGCCCCCTCGCAGCCCTGGCGCGTGCCGCCGTGGCCCTGACCGCCGCCGTGCTGTGCGCGGCGCCCGCCCTGGCCCAGGAATGGCCCAAGGCCAGGCCCATCCGCATCGTCGTGCCCAATCCGCCGGCCGGCCCCTCCGACATCTCGCTGCGCCCCGTGGCCGCCGCCATGCAGGCCGCGCTGGGCCAGGCCGTGGTGGTGGACAACAAGCCCGGCGCCAACGGCAACATCGGCGCGGCCGAGGTCGCACGCTCCGCGCCCGATGGCTACACCTGGCTGTGGGCCATGGACCCCGTGCTCACCGTCAACCCCCATGTCTACAAGAACATGGGCTACAAGGCCGACGCTCTGGAAACCCTGGTCGTGGCTGCGCGCTTCTCGCAGACCCTGGTCTGCAGCCCGGGCACGGGCTTCAAGTCCGTCAAGGACATGGTGGCCGCCAGCAAGACGCGCGAGCTGACCTATGCCTCGGGCGGGGCGGGCTCGCCGGGCCACCTGGTCATGGAATCGCTGCTGGCCACTTCGGGCGCCAAGATGGTCCACGTACCCTACAAGGGCCCCGCGCCGGCCATGCAGGACCTGCTGGGCGGCCAGGTGGACTGCGGCTTCCTGGCCGGCCCCACGGTCTTCCCCCAGGTCCAGAGCGGCAAGCTGATCGCCCTGGCCACCTCGGGCAAGACGCGCTCGGCGCTGGCGCCCGAGCTGCCTACCATTGCCGAATCGGGCTTTCCCGAGTTCGACGGCACCTTCTGGATCCTGCTGGCCGCGCCCAAGGGCGTGCCGCCCGCCGTGCAAAAGCGCTTTGTCGACGCCATGAACGAGGCCATCCGCGCGCCCGAGCAAAAGGAGCGCGCCAAGGCCCTGGACATCGAGATGGTCGGCTCCACCGTGGCCGAGGCCCAGGCGCGCGCCAAGGGACAGTCCGCGCAGTGGGCCGCCCTGGTCAAGCGCATCCACCTGACCAACGACTGAAGCCGCCACTAGGGCCTGTGGCCCTGAGGCACCGCCGTTTTGGCGATACTCCCTTTCCCAACGCATCCACTGTCTTCTGGCTCCCATGGCAACCCAGCGCCCCAATCTGATCTTCATCCTGGCCGATGACCTCGGCTATGCCGACCTCGGCTGCACGGGCGCGCGCGATGCGCACAGCCGCGCCACCGACGTCTCGCCCCGCCTGGACGCCATGGCCGCGCAGGGCATGCGCTTCACGCGTGGCTATTCCAACTCGGCCGTGTGCTCGCCCACGCGCTTTGCGCTGGCCACGGGCCGCTGGCAGTACCGCCTGCGCGGCGCGGCCGAGGAGCCGATTGCCAGCGTCCACGGCGACAAGGTGCTGGGCCTGCCGCCCGACCATCCCACCGTGGCCTCGCTGCTGCGCGACGCCGGCTACGCCACCGCCCTGGTCGGCAAATGGCACCTGGGCTACCCGCCGCATTTCGGCCCGCGCATGTCGGGCTACGAGGAGTTCTACGGCTTTCACGCAGGGGGCGCCGACTACTTCGCCCACTGCGACCCGCGCGGCCGCCCCGACTTCTGGATCAACGAGGAGCCGCACGAGGAAGAGGGCTACCTCACCGACCTGCTGAGCCGCCGCGCCGTGGACTTCGTCGAGCGCCAGACGGCCGACAAGCCCTTTTACCTGTCCCTGCACTACAGCGCCCCGCACTGGCCCTGGCTCACGCGCGACGACCTGGAGGAATCGCGGCGCATCGGCGGCTTCGGCAAGCACACCGACGGCGGCACCATCGAGACCTACCAGCGCATGATCCACCACATGGACGAAGGCATTGGCTGGGTGCTGGACGCGCTCGAGAAAAAGGGCATGGCCGAGAACACGCTCATCGTCTTCACCAGCGACAACGGCGGCGAACGCTTCTCCAACAACTGGCCCTTCATCGGCCAGAAGATGGACCTGCTCGAAGGCGGCATCCGCGTGCCCCTGGTGGCGCGCTGGCCCGAGCGCATGCCGGCGGGCATCGTCAGCGATACGCCCAATCTCACCATGGACTGGTCAGCCACCTTCCTGGCCGCCGCCGGCGTGCACGGCCACGCCGACTACCCGCTGGACGGCATCAGCCTGCTGCCCCTCATGGACGATGGCGCCTGGAATCCCGAGCGCGACCTGTGCTGGCGCATGAAGCACCGCGCCCAGCGCGCCCTGGTGCGCGGTGACTGGAAATACCTGCAGATCGAAGGCGTGGAATACCTCTTCAACGTGGCCCAGGACCCGCGCGAACGCGCCAACCTGCGCGACCGCGAGCCCCAGCGCCTGGCCGAGCTGCGCCAAGCCTGGACGGCCTGGGATGCCAGCCTGCCGCCCATTCCCGAGGAGGCCAAGGTCTCCCTGGTCTTCACACGGCAGGACCTTCCTTCGGCCACCTTCTGAGGCCCGGACGGCGCAGGCAGCAAAGAGGTGGCGCTCAGCCTTGCGCCGCCTTGTCTTCTTCCTGGATTGCGTCGTTGTCCATCGTCAAATAGACCAGCACCAGCAGCAGCGTGATGAAGAAGCGGAAGGCATCGGGCACGCCATTCCACTGCTTGGACATCCACATGCCGAACCACTCGCCGCCCACGGACATGAAGCCGACCTGCCAGGTCAGAAAGCCCAGGGTCAGCCCCGCCACCGCCCATGACTTCGAGGCGCGGAAGGCCCGGGTGCCGGCCTGTCGCGCCTGCAGCAGCCGCCAGCCACCGATCCAGCACAGGACGGCGGTCGTCGTCTCCAGTGCAATGATGCCGATATAGCCCGCATGGTGCACCCAGGGCGTCTGGATGGCGCGGTACATGATCCCGTTGCCGGGAAAGGTCGTGTCCATCAGGAAGACGTGGTGCACGAAGGCGAAGTTGGTCGCGTAGTCGGTGATGTTGCCGAAGGCGACCAGGGACGCGAAAAAGGCCATGGCAAGCACCATGGCGGATTTGGACAGGCGAATAAACATGAGGAACTCCGTATGGGCGGGCGCGCGCAGGCCTGCATGCCGGCGCACCGGCACGCATGGAGGCGACCCGTAGACAGGGGAAGACGCCAGCCGTGGTGGGGGCTGGCAAACAGACGTGCGGACGCACGAAGGCGCGGAGATCGGGACTGGAAAACCTGAAGCCGGCAGTGCGTCTGGGAAACGCCCACACCAACTGGATCGAGTGCCACGCCAGGAGGGAGCCGCGATTGTGGGGGCGGGCATTGATGCGCGTCAATCTGCAGCTGCCGGCAAGCACATCGGATCTGTCTGATTGCACTGTTTTGGTGCAATGTTTCATCGCAGCCATGTGAGCGACTGCTATCACCGTAACGGTGCAGAACTTCTGCACAAAGCCGGTGCATGCGAGGATGCTGCGGTGCCGCATCGGTGAGTCGGAAGGCGCATCACCAAGCAGAAAAGACTGGCACGGTCCGTGCTTAACCCGGTTGTCACGAAATTTTTCAAACCGGAGGATCCCATGTCCCGTGCCAGCCTCAAGTCGCTCGCCATCGCCTGTGTCGCCATCGCTCCGCTCTGGGCCCACGCCCAGCTCACGGCCAATGTGTCGCTGACCACGAACTACAAGTTCCGTGGCCAGGACCAGGACTCGGGACGCAACAAGGCCGTCAAGCCGGCCCTGCAGGGCGGTTTCGACTACACCTTCGGTGACAGCGGCTGGTACATCGGCAACTGGAACTCCAGCGTTGACTGGCTCCCCCGCAATTCGCTGGAAACCGATTTCTACGGCGGCTACAAGTTCAAGGCCGGCGAGGTGGACCTGGACTTCGGCGCGCTGCAGTACCTGTACTCGGGCAACTCCGCCGGCAACACGACGGAGCTGTACGGTGCGGCCACCTATGGACCGTTCACGGCCAAGTACTCGCACACCGTCTCCAAGGACTATTTCAACTGGGCTGGCGAGAAGGCCGGCTCGGGACTGTCGGGCCGCAACACCGGCTACCTGTGGCTGGGCTTCACCCAGGAAGTGATGCCCAAGGTGACGGTCAAGGCATCGCTGGGCTTCACCCGCTTTGCCAGCGACATCAAGGGCCTGGGCGTGCCCAACTATATGGACTACAGCGTGGGCGGTGCCTACGATTTCGGCGACGGCGTGTCGCTGGGCGCGGCCGTGACGGGTGCGAACAAGAAGTCGTACTTCGGTGACGTCAACAAGGCGCGCCTGATCGTGACGCTGACCAAGACCCTGTAACCGGACCTGAGGAGCAAAGCATCATGAAACTGGTGACCGCCATCATCAAGCCCTTCAAGCTCGACGAGGTGCGCGAGGCGCTCTCCGACATCGGCGTGCAGGGCATCACCGTGACCGAAGTCAAGGGCTTCGGCCGCCAAAAGGGCCATACCGAGCTGTATCGCGGCGCGGAATACGTGGTCGATTTCCTGCCCAAGCTGCGCCTGGAGGCCGCCGTGCCCGACGCGCTGGTGGACCAGGTGATCGATGCCATCGAGGCCGCTGCGCGCACCGGCAAGATCGGTGACGGCAAGATCTTCGTGCTGCCCATCGAGCAGGCCGTCCGCATCCGTACCGGCGAGACCGGCGACAGCGCACTGTGAGTTTCAACCCCTCGTTTCCCGAAAGACTGCCATGACCAAACGACTTCTTTCCATGGGCCTGGGGCTGGGCCTGCTGGCCGCAGGCGCCGCTGCCCTGGCACAGGAGCCCGCCGCCGCTGCAGCCGTTGCCGATGCGGCCGCTGCAGCAGCCCCCGCCGCCGCGGCCGCAGCCGAGGCGCCGGCCCCCGCACTCAGCGCCGGTGACACGGCCTGGATGCTGACCTCGACCATGCTGGTGATCCTGATGGTGATCCCGGGCCTGGCACTGTTCTACGGCGGCCTGGTGCGCACGAAGAACATGCTGTCCGTGCTCTGCCAGGTGTTCGTGATCTTCTCGCTGATCACGCTGCTGTGGGCCGTGTACGGCTACTCGCTGGCCTTTGCGGGCGAAGGCAACTTCTTCGGCGGCTTCGGCAAGATCTTCCTCAAGGGCATCGCGCCCGACACGCTGTCCGGCGCGCTGCCGACCATTCCCGAGTACGTGTTCGTGGCCTTCCAGTCCACGTTCGCCGCCATCACCGTGGCCCTGATCGTCGGCGCCTTCGCCGAGCGCATCAAGTTCTCGGCCGTGATCCTGTTCTCGGTGCTGTGGTTCACCTTCAGCTACATCCCCATGGCCCACATGGTCTGGGGTGGCGGCCTGCTGGGCAAGGACGGCGCGCTGGACTTCGCCGGCGGCACCGTGGTGCACATCAACGCCGGTATCGCCGGTCTGGTGGGCTCCTACATGCTGGGCAAGCGCATCGGCTTCGGCCGTGAAGCCCTGCCTCCGCACAGCCTGACGCTGACCATGGTCGGTGCCTCGCTGCTGTGGGTGGGCTGGTTCGGCTTCAACGCCGGCTCGGCAGGCGCTGCCAACGGCATTGCCGGCCTGGCCTTCATCAACACCATCGTCGCCACGGGCGCCGCCACCATCTCCTGGCTGGCCGCCGAAGCCCTGCACAAGGGCAAGGCCTCGATGCTGGGCGCCGCCTCGGGCGCCGTGGGCGGCCTGGTGGTCATCACCCCGGCGGCCGGCCTCGTGGGCCCCATGGGTGCCATCGTCATGGGCCTGATCGCCGGTCCCGTCTGCCTGTGGGGTGTGTCGGGCCTCAAGAAGCTGCTCAAGGTCGATGATGTCTGCGACGTGTTCGGCGTGCACGGTGTGGGCGGCATCCTGGGTGCCATCCTGACCGGCGTGTTCTGCGCCTCCAGCCTGGGCGGCATCGAGCCCGCAGACTTCAACATGGGCCATCAAGTGTGGGTGCAGGTCAAGAGCGTGCTGCTGACCATCGTCTGGTCCGGCGTGGTGGCTGGCATCTCCTACAAGATCTGCGACCTGGTCGTCGGCCTGCGCGTCAGCGAAGAGTCCGAACGCCAGGGCCTGGACATCACCACGCACGGCGAGGTGGCGTACTACCGCTGATCGGTTTCCAGGGAGTTCATTGCGGATTGGCCTCGGTGCTTGCACCGGGGCCTTTTTTCATTGCCGCGCCGCAAACGCCCTTCAGCGGCTGAGGAAATCAGGAGGCCTGCCGCACGCCAACCGCCTTATGGTGAGCTCCGTTATAAGACGGATCTTTGGCCTATATGCCATTGACGGAATATATTCTGGAGGGAATAATGACCCAACCCTGGGAGGTGGAGTACACCGACGAGCTTGGCGACTGGTGGGCTGATCTGACGCAGGCCGAGCAGGAGTCCATCGACGCATCGGTGCGTCTGCTGGAGGCAAGAGGGCCGAATCTCGGGTATCCCCATACGTCCGGCATCGGGAGTTCCAGGCATCCGCACATGCGTGAGCTTCGTGTGCAACATGAGGGACGGCCTTACCGGCTGCTTTACGCGTTCGATCCGCGCCGCTGCGCAATCTTGCTGATCGGCGGCGACAAAACGGGCGACGGCCGCTGGTATGAGGTGCATGTGCCCATTGCCGACCGGCTGTACGACACCCACCTCGGAACCCTGCAAAAGGAAGGACGAATCGATGGCCAGGAAATTCAGTGAACTGCGCGCCAGGATGTCGCCTGAGGCACAGTCCCGGGCCGCCGCGCGGGCCGAGGCCATGCTGGTGGAAATGCAGCTCCAGGAATTGCGCAAGGCCCGCAACGTGACACAGGTCGAAGTGGCCAGGGCCATGAACGTGGAGCAAGCATCCATCTCCAAGCTGGAGCGCCGCGAGGACATGTACGTGAGCACGCTGCGCGAGTACGTCCGTGCGCTGGGCGGCGAGCTGAGGCTGGTCGCCTCGTTTCCCGACGCCGACATCCAGGTCCATCCTTTCGAGCCTCTCCGATGAGGGGCTCAGGCGGCTGATCCGGCGTCTGCCTTTGCCTTTTGGGTGAGGGTGTTTTGCGCCGCCCGCAGAACTTCAAGCACGCCGTTCAAAAAATTCACGGGTCCGCACCGAGGCGCAAAAGGGCCCAGCCGCTACGATGCAGGCCATGGATTCAGCCCAAAGCCACCTCCTCCAGATCGCCCAGCGCGTGCGCGCTGCTGCGGCCGATGCCACGCCGCTGCGCATACGCGGCGGCGGCACCAAGGATTTTCACGGCCTGGCCCTGCAGGGCGAGCTGCTGGACACGCGGGCGCTGGCCGGCGTGGTCAGCTATGAGCCCAGCGAGCTGGTCGTGACCGTGCGCGCCGGCACGCCGCTGGCCGAGGTCGAGGCCCTGCTCGCGGCACAGGGCCAGTGCCTGGCCTTCGAGCCTCCGCATTTCGACGGAGACAGCCGCAACGCCACCGTGGGCGGCATGGTGGCCAGCGGGCTGTCCGGGCCTTCGCGTGCCAGCGTGGGCGCCGTGCGCGACTTCGTGCTGGGGCTGGAGATGATCAACGGCCAGGGCGAGCTGCTGCGCTACGGCGGGCAGGTCATGAAGAACGTGGCGGGCTACGACGTCTCGCGGCTGATGGCGGGCTCCTGGGGCGCGCTGGGCCTGATCACCGAGGTCAGCCTCAAGGTGCTGCCCGTGGCGCCGGCCGAGGCCACGCTGCGCTTCGAATGCACTCAGCAGCAGGCGCTGGACTGGCTCAATGCCTGGGGCGGGCAGCCGCTGCCGCTCAATGCCAGTTGCTGGCTGCAGGAAGAGGCCGCAGCCCAGGGCGTGCTGTACCTGCGCCTGCGCGGCGCGCGTGCCGCCGTGCAGGCGGCCTGCGAGCGCCTGGGTGGCGAGCGTGTGCAGCGCATGGACCCTGTGCATGCTGCTGCCGACTGGCAGGCCTGCCGCGAGCAGCAGCTGCCCTGGTTCACCGCACGCGCGCCGGGCCATGCGCTGTGGCGCCTGTCCGTGCCGCAGACGGCTCCGGCCCTGGCGCTGCCGGACGGCTGCACGGGGCCGCTGATCGAATGGCACGGCGCACTGCGCTGGGTACAGGCGCCGCGTGCGCTGGGCCATGCGCTGCGCGCGCTGGCAAAAGCAGCGGGCGGATCGGCCACCTTGTTCCGCTCCGAGGCCGCAGGCCAGCCCGGCGCCGAGCCCGATTTCGACGCCCAGGCGGCCGATGCCACGGCCGCGCTGCATGCGCGGCTCAAGCAGGCCTTCGATCCTGCGGGCATCTTCAACCGCGGCCGGCTGGCCGCCGCCTGGTAGGCCGGGCCAACGCCTGGCTCCGCCCATGCGCATGCGCCACCACCTGCACCTGCTCACGGACCGGCACCGCACGGTGGCCAGCAACCGCACGCTGGGCCTGCTGCTGGCCTTCAACGCGGGTGCGGTGAATGCGGGCGGCTTTTTGCTGGTGCACTCCTATACCTCGCACATGACGGGCTTTGTCTCGCTGCTGGCCGACAACCTCGTGCTGGGCAATACGGCGCTGGTGCTCAGTGCCTGCGGCGCGCTGCTGGCCTTTCTGTGCGGCGCGGCCGCAACGTCGCTGCTGGTCAACTGGGCGCGCCACCACCGGCTGCGCAGCAGCTATGCGCTGCCGCTGCTGCTGGAAGCCGCGCTGATGCTGCTCTTCGGCGTGCTGGGCGCGGCCATGCTGGCCTGGCCCACGCCGTTCGCCGTGCCGCTGGCCGTGCTGCTGCTGTCCTTCATCATGGGATTGCAGAACGCCACGGTGACCAAGATGTCGTCCTCGCAGATCCGCACCACGCACATGACGGGCGTGATCACCGACCTGGGCATGGAGCTGGGCCGCGCGCTCTACTGGAATCGCCACGGCAGCCCGCCCGAGCACCGGGTCCACGCCAACCATGTGCGGCTGCGGCTGTTCGCAGGGCTGCTGTCCATGTTCCTGCTGGGCGGCATTGCGGGTGCGCTGGGTTTCCGGCACCTGGGCTTTGTGTTCGTCGTGCCGCTGGCCGTGGTGCTGTGCCTGCTGTCGCTGCCGCCGCTGTGGGCCGACCGTGCGCGGCTGCCCCTGCTGCTGGGCCGGCGGGCCGCGCCTCGCGCATGACCGCCGTGTCCAGCTGCCGTGCCTGACCGTTCCCCGATATCCATACAACAAGAGCCCCACCATGCAGACCCAACTCGCACCCCAGTACCGCGCCACGCCCGAGGGCCAGGAGGCCGAAGCCATTCTGCGCAAGTGCGTGCACTGCGGCTTTTGCACGGCCACCTGCCCGACCTACCAATTGCTGGGCGACGAGCTGGACGGGCCGCGTGGCCGCATCTACCTGATCAAGCAGGTGCTGGAGGGCGAGAAGCCCACGCGCGCCACCCAGCAGCACCTGGACCGCTGCCTGACCTGCCGCAACTGCGAAAGCACCTGCCCCAGCGGCGTGCAGTACGGCCACCTGGTGGACATAGGCCGCAAGATCGTCGAGGAACAGGTGCCGCGCCCCTTGGGCGAGCGCGCCAGGCGCTGGGCGCTCAAGGAGGGGCTGAACTCGCCGCTGTTCGCCCCGGCCCTGAAGCTGGGCCAGGCCGTGCGCGGCCTGCTGCCCGAAGTCCTGGCCGAGAAAGTGCCCCAGCCCCAGGATGCGGGCGCCTGGCCCGTGCGCGAGCATGCGCGCAAGGTGCTGCTGCTGGCCGGATGCGTGCAGCCGGCCATGATGCCGCGCATCAACTTCGCCACGGCGCGCGTGCTGGATGCGGCCGGCATACAGACCGTGATCGCGCCCAAGGCCGGTTGCTGCGGCGCCGTGAAATTCCACCTCAACGACCAGGAAGGCGGCAAGGCGCAGATGCGCGCCAATATCGACGCCTGGTGGCCGCAGGTGGACAGCGGCGCGGTGGAGGCCATTGTCATGAATGCCTCGGGCTGCGGCGTCACCGTCAAGGAATACGGCCACCTGCTCAAGGACGATGCGCAGTACGCGGACAAGGCAGCCCGCATCAGCGCCCTCACGCGCGACCTGAGCGAGCTGTTGCCCGAACTCCTGCCCGAGCTGGCCGAGCGCCTGCAGGGCAGGGTGCGCGCACCGGCCGCGCCCATGGCCTACCACCCGCCCTGCACGCTGCAGCACGGGCAAAAGCTGCGCGGCGGCGTGGAAACCCATCTGGCCAGGCTGGGCTTCGAGCTGCGCGTGGCGCGCACCGAGTCGCACCTGTGCTGCGGCTCGGCGGGAACCTACTCGGTGCTGCAGCCCGAACTCTCGCACCAGTTGCGCGACCGCAAGATCGGTGCGCTGACCGAAGGCTTCGATGCCCGGCGGCCCGCCGCCATCCTCTCGGCCAACATGGGCTGCATCGTCCACCTGCAAAACGGCACGGACCTGCCCGTGCGCCACTGGATAGAGGTGCTGGACGAGGCCCTGCTGGCCTGAGACCCGCCGCGTACCGACTGCGCATCTGTGCCTCCAGCGCGACGCCGTGGGGCCTATGCCCGCGCAAGCCTTTGCAATGCTGGCATGATGCGGGGTTTCGTTTTCTCCAAGCCCACGTGCTCCGCCATGACTGAATCCGTGTCTGAACCGCAAGAACAGAGCGCCGCGCTGCCGGCGGACGCCGCTGCCGGCACCGAGCCGCAGGCTGCAGCCAGCGCCGATGGCCAGGGCCGCAAGCGCTCGCGCCGTGGCGGACGTGGCCGCAACAAGGGCAAGGCCACCGAGCCTGCCGCCGATGCCGCATCCGGCACGGCCGCCAGTGCCGAGGCCAACGCTTCCAGGCCCGTGCGCACCCAGCACCCGCTGCTGGCGCAACTGGCCCAATGGCATCCGAACCTGTTCGGCGAGCAGCCGCTGCCGCTCAAGCGCGGCATCTTCGAAGACCTGCTGGCCGCCCATCCTGAAGCCATTGACCGCGACCAGCTCAAGCTGGCCCTGTCCCAGCACACGCGCTCGAGCCGCTACCTCACCGTGGTGGCCAGCGGCCAGGCCCGGCATGACCTGCAGGGCCAGTCGGTCGAGGCCATGGCGCCCGAGCATGTGCACCATGCGCTGATCGAAGTCTTCCGCCGCCGCCAGCACCGCTCGCCCGAAGACCTGGCGCCCAAGCTGCGCAACCGCATCATCGCGGCCTACGAGGCATCGGGCCTGTCGCGCGACGACTACGCGGCGCGTGTGCAAGGCCGTGACGAGGCCACCAACACCCTGGTGGCCGAGGCACTGGCCGAGGCCGATGCGCGCACCGCACGCGACGAGGCGCTGCTGCGCGCCTTCGAGGCCAGCGGCCAGACCTCCGAAGCCGGCTTTGCCGACATGTACGGCATGAACCCGCGCCAGGTGGCGCAGCAGCTGGAACGCGCCCGCCGCCGCCTGCAGACGCAGGCGGCCTGAGGCATCAAGGACCGGCCCCAAGGACCGGCGCCAAAGACCGGCAGCACCGCCTGCCGGCACACTCCACCGCCGCGTGCCCGGCAAGGGCCGCGCCGGTGCACCTGCCCTGGATCACAGGCGGCATCTCTGCAGCGGACCCTTCCGCCAGCACGCAGATGCCCACCAGGGGCGGGCCCGGGGATGAACTGTTTCACGGACGCCGCTGCACCCGGCCACGGGGCGGCGGCGCCTTGCCGTGCGCGCTCGTTCCGGGAAATGAACACGGCGCGCAAGGCACTTCAAAAGCAAAAGGCAAAAAGCAAAAGGAGACTTGCGATGTGGCTGGGTTTGTCGTTGTTCTACGTGGGCGCCGTGCTGTGCCTGAACGGCCTGTGGATGCTGGGGCGCATTGCCGACCGGGAGATCTGGGTCATCAACGTGTTCGCGGGCCTGGTCTCGCTGATCATCGGCCTGGCCTCTGCCTTCGGGCCCGAGCCTGATGCGGCTTCGGTCAAGACCGGCGCGCTGACCCTGCTGTTCGCCTTCACCTACCTGTGGGTGGCCATCAACCGCTTCACGGGCGCCGATGGCCGGGGCCTGGGCTGGTTCAGCCTGTTCGTGGCCATCACTGCGGTGCCCGTGGCCATCGACACCCTGCTGGGCGCGCGCACCGCCATCGACTGGTGGATGGCGGCCAACTGGGCGGCCTGGGCCGTGCTGTGGGCCATGTTCTTCGTGCTGCTGGCCCTGGGCCGCAACATCGGCCGCGTGACGGGCGCCCTGTGCATTGCGCAGGGCGTGCTCACGGGCTGGCTGCCGGGCTACCTGCTGCTGGCCGGGCAGCTCACGGGCTGATTGCGCAGCGTGAGTACGGGCAGGGCGTCAAGCCCCACGCCGCCGTGCATGCGCCAGTGCAGACAGCAGCGCGGCCGCGATGATGCAGGCGCCGCCCAGCAGCGTGCGCGGCGTCAGCACCTCGCCTGCAATCAACACCGAGGAGACGCTGGCAAACACCACCTCGGCCAGCATGACCACGGCGGTCACGCCGGCCGGCAGGCGTGCGGCGCCGAACTGCAGCGCCCAGTTGCCCAGCATCAGCAGCACGGCCAGGCCGGCGGCAATCAGCATCCAGCCGGCCTGCGGCGCAGGCATGGGCGGCACCAGCCCCACGCTGCTGCCCGCGAAGGCGCTGGCCAGCCCCATGGCCATGCAGCCGCTGAACATGGCCAGCATGCGCGCCTGCGCCGGCACGGCCTGCAGGCGGCGCAGCAGCACGTTGGTCAGCGCAAAGGTGAAGCCGCCGAACAGTGCCAGGCCGTCGGCCAGCGACAGACCTCGCAGAAGCCCGGGCGAGCCGCCGCTGAATGTGCCCTCGGGCACCAGCACCAGCGCCACCCCGCCAAAGGCCAGCAGCAGCCGCGTCAGCGCGGCCGGCGTGGGCCGCTCGCCCAGGATCTTCCAGGCCAGCAGCACGGACCACGCCGGCATCAGATAGAACAGCAGCACCACGCGCACCACATCGCCAATGGTCACGGCCCAGTTGAAGGCGATGTTGTTGCTGCCCGCGCAGGCGCCCAGCAGGATCAGCGCCGGGTACTGCAGCGCCTGGCGCAGGCTGGCCGGGCGCAGCGCCACCAGCCCTGCCAGCACCAGGGCATACATCAGCGCCGTGGCCCACAGCGGATGCAGGCCGGCTTCGTGCATGGCGCGAAACGGCCACCAGGCCAGACCCCAGACCAGGGTGTTGAACAGCAGGGCGAGAACGGGCAGGGGGCTGTGCATAAAACCACGAAAAAGTGCCCGGTCAGGCAAAGCCCGCACCGAACACAATACGAGAAGACCATTTAGACCAGGCCTATCAATCGATAGCGCCCTATGGAACTGGCGAGGCCCAAAGCGAGAGACACCGAGCCAGGGCCGCCCCGCCGCGAGGGTGTCGTCCCCCCTGGGGGAAGGCGCGAAGCGCCTCAGGGGGTAGTCTCAATGACAATCCTTGCGGGCAATCACCAGCAGGCGCTCGACTTCCTCGGGATAGTTGCGCACGTTGCTGACGTGCCAGCGGCCGATCAGCCACATGATGCCGGCCACCACCAGGCCGAACACCGTGATGGCGCCGAAAGCCGACAGTCCGAACTTGGTGGACAGCGCATAGAAGGCGCCCAGCGCCAGGATGCAGGCCTGCTCGTTGAAGTTCTGCACGGCAATCGAGCGGCCCGCGCCCATGAGGTTGTGGCCGCGGTGCTGCAGCAGCGCATTCATGGGCACGACCAGGAAGCCGCCCAGGCCGCCCAGCAGGATCAGGAAGGGAATGGCCACCCACACGCTCTTGATGAAGATCATGGCGATCACCAGCAGGCCCATGGTGATGCCCAGCGGAATCACGCGCGTGGCGTTGTCCAGCCGCATGCGCATGGACGCGAGGATGGCGCCTGCGGCCGTGCCGATGGCCACCACGCCCACCAGGGCCGATGCCTGGGAGGTGCCGTAGCCCAGGGCCGCCGCGCCCCAGGCCAGCACGATGTAGCGCAGGTTGCCCGACACGCCCCAGAACAGCGTGGTCGTGGACAGCGAGATCTGGCCCAGCTTGTCCCCCCACAGCCGCTGGCTGCAGGTCCAGAAGTCGGGCAGCAGGGCCAGGGTGTTGGCCAGCAGGCTCTTGCTGGGGTCCTGGCGCAGCGGGCGCAGGATGGTGTCGGTCAGCGGAATGCGCAGGTTGAACCAGGCGGCCAGCGCATAGACGCCGACCAGCACGGCAATCGCCGCTTCGGCGGCCGTGTCCACGCCCGTGTCCAGCAGCGGCAGGTCAAAGTCCAGCAGATGGGCCGAGATGCCCGGGCTCAGCAACTGCCCGCCCACGAGCACGCCCAGGATGATGGAGGTGATGGTCAGCCCCTCGATCCAGCCATTGGCCTTGACCAGCTGGGAGGCGGGCAGCAGCTCGGTGAGGATGCCGTACTTGGCCGGCGAGTAGGCCGCTGCGCCCAGGCCCACCACGGCGTAGGCGATCAGCGGGTGGTTGCCGAACAGCATCATCAGGCAGCCCACGATCTTGATCGCATTGCTGATGAACATCACCCGCCCCTTGGGCAGGGCGTCGGCAAAGGCGCCGACGAAGGGGGCCAGGATCACGTAGAACAGCGCGAACATGGGCACCAGGGCGGCGCGCTGCCACTCGGGGGCGCCATTGGTGCGCAGCAGTTCCACGGCGGTCACGAACAGGGCGTTGTCTGCCAGCGAGCTGAAGAACTGCGCTGACATGATGGTGTAGAAACCGCGCTTCATGGATAGGCAGATGGGGTCAGCTGCAGGGCTGCTGACCGGTTAAATAAGGACCCCGTGGCAAGTGACTGGCGGTTATATCACGCGGCCTTCGGCCGGCAGTGCCAGAATCCCAAGCTTCTGACTGAGTGAAAACCATGCCGCGTCCCATTCTTGCCACCATCCATTCCGCCGCGCTTCGCCACAACCTGGAGCGGGTGCGGCAGGCGGTCCCCGATGCCAAATTGTGGGCCGTGGTCAAAGCCAACGCCTATGGCCACGGTATCGAGAACGTGTTCGAGGCCCTGCGCGGCGCCGACGGCTTCGCCATGCTGGACCTGGCCGAGGCCGAGCGTGTGCGCCAGCTGGGCTGGCGCGGCCCCATCCTGCTGCTGGAGGGGGTCTTCGAGCCGCGCGACCTGGAGCTGTGCTCGCGCCTGTCCATCTGGCATGCCGTGCACTGCGACGCCCAGATCGACTGGCTGGCCGCGCACAAGACGCAGAACGGCCACCGCGTCTTCCTCAAGATGAACTCCGGCATGAACCGCCTGGGCTTCACGCCCGAGCGATACCGCGCGGCCTGGGCCCGGCTGAACGCCTTGCCCCAGGTGGAGGAAATCTCGTTCATGACCCATTTCAGCGATGCCGACGCAGGGGCCGGACAGCCCGGAATCTCGGCACAGCTGCAGCGCTTTCATGACGCCACGCGCGACCTGCCCGGCGAGCGCAGCGTGGGCAACAGCGCAGCCACGCTGCGCCAGGGCGACGACGCGCTGGTGCGCTGCGACTGGGTGCGGCCGGGCATCGTGCTCTACGGCAGCTCCCCCGACTATCCGCAGCACACGGCGGCCCACTGGGACCTGCAGCCCACGCAGACGCTGAGCTCGCGCATCATCGGCGTGCAGCAACTGACCGAGGGGCAGAGCGTGGGCTATGGATCGCGCTTCACGGCCGAGGGCCCCCTGCGCCTGGGCACCGTGGCCTGCGGCTATGCCGACGGCTATCCACGCCACTGCGGCACGGGCACGCCCGTGCTGGTGAACGGCGTGCGCACCCGCACCCTGGGCCGCGTGAGCATGGACATGCTGGCCGTGGACCTGACGCCCGTGCCCGATGCCGGCATGGGCAGCGAGGTCACGCTGTGGGGCCGCGCCAGCAACGGCGCCGTGCTGCCCATCGACGAGGTGGCCGAGGCCGCAGGCACGCTGGGCTATGAACTCATGTGCGCCGTCGCGCCGCGCGTGAACAAGACCATCGATTGATCAGGGCGCGGCTTCCACGCTGTCCCTGGCCCGCTCCAGCAGCGCCATCAACTGCTGTTGCGCGGCGGGCTCCCAATCCTTGAGCAGCCGGGCCGCCAGCGCCTGGCGCGACTGGCGCAGCCGGTCGAACAGGGCCTGCCCTTGGGGGCTGAGGCTCAGGCAGCGCACGCGGCGGTCGCGGGCGTCCGGTTCGCGGTCCAGCCATCCCTGCTCCTGCAGCTGCGCCAGCATGCGCGCGAGCTGGGCCTTGTCCATGTGGCTGTGATCGACCAGATCCCTTTGCGTGCGGCCCGGGTGCCGGCCCACGTACATCAGCACGCGCACCTCGTTGGGCGTCAGCCCGGGCTCCATGGACTCCATGTCCTCGCGCATGCGCGACCGGAAAAGGTGCAGCAGCTCGTGCATGGCCTCGAAGATATCGGCGGGCAGGGAGGCATTCATGGCAGGGTCTTGTGGAAATACGTTGACAAAGTCAACGGATGACAGAGAATTGGTGGACTAAATCAACATTCTAGGCCGTCGCAGGCCGTTTCGCCAATGAACTTGCCCAATCCAGCCACCTCTGCCGTGACACCGGCCCCCGTCGTCCAGCGTGTCCGCCATTCCTTCCGCGCCCGCCATGTGCAATTGCTCTCGCGCGAGCAGCCCAGCCCCGGCTTTGTCCGCCTGACCCTGGGCGGCCCCGATCTTGAGGACTTCGTCAGCGCCGGTTTTGACGACCACGTCAAGCTCATCCTGCCGCAGGCCGGGCGCGAACTGCCCGCGCTTCCCGTGCTGCTCGATGGCCGCCCGACCTTCGTGGAGGACGAGCGCCCCACCTTGCGCGACTACACCCCGCTGCGCTACGACGCCGCGCGCCAGAATCTCATCATGGATTTCGCGCTGCACGATGCCGGCCCCGCCACCGAATGGGCGCTGACCGCCCCGCTGGGCCAGTGGGTGGGCCTGGCCGGGCCGCGCGGCAGCCTGGTGATCTCGGCCAACCTGCCATGGCATTGGCTGTTCGGCGACGAGACCGCCATGCCCGCCATCGAGCGGCGCCTGGCCGAACTGCCCGCCGGCAGCCGCGCCGTGGTGCGCGTGCAGCTGCGCAACCCGGCCGACCGCCGCCAGTGGAGCAGCACGGCCCGGCTGGACTGCGACTGGGTCGAATCGCTGGCCGACGCCGTGCAGGCGCTGGAGCTGCCCCAGGACGACGGCTATATCTGGGCGGCGGGCGAGCACAGCGCCATGGCCGAGCTGCGTCGCCTTCTGCTGGCCAAGGGCGCATCGCCCAAGCGCATGCGCGTGGCCTCCTACTGGAAGCAGGGCACGGCTGACCACCATGAAGACCTGAACGATCCCAGCTGACCTGCCTGGAGAAAAGAACGGAAGTACAGACGAAAAAAAGCCCACCGAAGTGGGCTTTTTTTCGTGGTGGTTGCGCGAGAAGGATTTGAACCTCCGACCTTTGGGTTATGAGCCCAACGAGCTACCAGACTGCTCCATCGCGCGGTAATCCGCAGTAATTTCGTTTTCACTGCATTTTCTGCAGCGAAGAAGTGAACTATAACCGATATCTTTCCGTCACGCAACTGCGATAGGCGCGAAACATGCGTGCCAGGGCGGCAGCCACCGCTCGGTATAGTGCTCACCCCATGGCCAAAGACAAAACCACGTTCATCTGCAATGCCTGCGGAGGCACCAGCCCGCGCTGGCTGGGCAAGTGCCCGGCCTGCGGGGCCTGGAACTCGCTGATCGAGGCCGTTGCCGAGCCTGCGAGCGCGGGCAAGAACCGGCTCAGCCAGCCCCAGGGCTATGCGGGCCTGGCCAATGTCCAGGCCGTGATGCCGCTGTCGGCCATCGAGGCCCAGGACGTGGCGCGCACGCCCAGCGGCATCGAGGAGCTGGACCGCGTGCTGGGCGGCGGCATCGTCGAAGGCGGCGTGGTGCTGATTGGTGGCGATCCCGGCATCGGCAAGTCCACCCTGCTGCTGCAGGCCATGGACGCGCTGCACCGCGTCGGCCTGCCCACGCTGTATGTCACGGGCGAGGAAAGCGGTGCCCAGGTCGCGCTGCGCTCGCGCCGCCTGGGGCTGGAGGCCAGCCAGGTCAACGTGCTGGCCGAGATCCAGCTGGAGAAGATCCTCGCCACCATGGAGGCCACCCAGCCGGCCGTGGTCGTCATCGACTCCATACAGACCGTGTACTCGGACCAGCTGTCCTCGGCGCCGGGCTCGGTGGCCCAGGTGCGCGAATGCGCGGCCCACCTCACGCGCGCGGCCAAGACCACGGGCATCACCGTGATCCTGGTCGGCCACGTGACCAAGGAAGGCGCACTGGCCGGACCGCGCGTGCTGGAGCACATGGTGGACACGGTGCTCTACTTCGAGGGCGATACGCACAGCAACTTCCGCCTGGTGCGCGCCATCAAGAACCGCTTTGGCGCCGTCAACGAGATCGGCGTCTTCGCCATGACGGAGAAGGGCCTCAAGGGCGTGACCAACCCCAGCGCCATCTTCCTGTCCCAGCACAGCGAGCCCGTGCCCGGCTCCTGCGTGCTGGTCACGCTGGAGGGCACGCGCCCCATGCTCGTGGAGATACAGGCCCTGGTCGATCAGGGCGGCCCCGCGCCGCGTCGCCTGTCCGTGGGCCTGGACCGCGACCGGCTGGCCATGCTGCTGGCCGTGCTCAGCCGCCACGCGGGCGTGGCCTGCGCGGACCAGGATGTGTTCGTCAACGCCGTGGGCGGCGTGCGCATCAGCGAGCCTGCGGCCGACCTGGCCGTCATGCTGTCCATCACTTCCAGCCTGCGTGGCCGCGCCCTGCCCAAGGGATTCCTCGCCTTTGGCGAAGTGGGCCTGGCCGGCGAAGTGCGCCCCGCGCCGCGCGGCCAGGAGCGCCTGAAGGAAGCGGCCAAGCTGGGCTTCACCATGGCCGTGGTACCCAAGGCCAATGCGCCCAAGAAGGCCATCCCTGGTCTGACCGTTCATGCCGTCGAACGCGTGGACGAGGCCATGAACATCGTCCGAGGGATGGGCTGACGCGCTTGCCGAGCGCATTGCGGGGGCATACGCACTGTCCGCAGCGGCCCTGCGGCGCCTCCATAAGACAATCGGCGCCATGAATTTGCGCAATATCCTGATTCCTCTGGGCCTGCTCGTACTGCTGGTGGCTGCGCACCAGTCCTATGGCTGGATGGGTGTGGTCGCCGTGGGCGGCGGCATCATGATGTGGCTGCTGCTGCATTTCACGCGGCTGATGTCCATCATGAGGAAGGCCGCGGACCGGCCCATGGGCTATGTGGGCAGCGCCGTCATGCTCAACGTCAAGCTCAAGCCCAAGGTCTCGCTGATGCACGTGGTGGCCATGACACGCTCCCTGGGCGAGCGCCTGTCCGAGGAGGGCCAGCAGCCCGAGATCTACCGCTGGACCGACGGCACGCAGTCGCATGTGACCTGCGAGTTCAAGAGTGGCCGTCTCATGAAGTGGACCCTGGTACGCCCCACGCCCGAGCCCGAGCCGGCGTCTGCGGCCTCCGAGGCAGCCCCTGCGCCCTAAAATAGCGGGTTGGTGTTCTGTTCAATACCCCCAAGGATGTTCCTATGAGCCCCGTTGTTCCCTCGATGGCCGACCGTGACGGCAAGATCTGGATGGATGGCCAGCTGGTGGACTGGCGCGATGCCAAGATCCATGTGCTGACCCACACGCTGCATTACGGCTGCGGCGCATTCGAGGGCGTGCGGGCCTACAAGTCCGAGCAGGGCACGGCCATCTTCCGCCTGCAAGACCACACCAAGCGCCTGTTCAACAGCGCCAAGATCCTGCGCATGCAGATCCCGTTCACCCAGGAAGCGGTGAACCAGGCCCAGGTCGAGGTCGTGCGCGCCAACCAGCTGGAATCGTGCTACCTGCGCCCGCTGACCTGGATCGGCGACCGCAAGCTGGGCGTCTCCCCCAAGGGCAACACCATCCACCTGATGGTTGCAGCCTGGGCCTGGGGCGCCTACCTGGGCGAAGAAGGCATGCAGCGCGGCATCCGCGTGAAGATCTCCAGCTTCACGCGCCACCATGTGAACATCACCATGAGCCAGGCCAAGGCGGTGAGCAACTACACCAACTCCATCCTGGCCAACACCGAGGCACTGGACGACGGCTACGACGAGGCCATCCTGCTGGACGCCTCGGGCTTCGTCTCCGAGGGCTCGGGCGAGAACATCTTCGTCATCAAGGACGGCGTGGTCTACACGCCCGACCTGTCGGCCGGCGCGCTCAACGGCATCACGCGCAATACCGTGATGCACATCTGCAAGGACCTGGGCCTGGAAGTGGTGCAAAAGCGCATCACGCGCGACGAGCTGTACATCGCCGACGAAGTCTTCTTCACCGGCACGGCCGCCGAAGTCACGCCCATCCGCGAGGTGGACCGCATCGAGATCGGCGCGGGCAGCCGCGGCCCTCTCACCGAAAAGATCCAGCAGGCCTTCTTTGACATCGTCAACGGCCGCAACCCCAAGTACGCCCATTGGCTGACTCGGGTCTGAACATCCCTAGAGACCCACGAAAGAGATAAGCAAGCATGACAACGAATGCCACCGTCGAACTGGCGGCCAAGGACCTCAACGCCCAGGGCGGCGTGTTCTGCCCCAGCCCCAAGGCCGACATGAAGCTGTGGAACAGCCATCCCAAGGTCTACCTGGACGTGGCCCACACCGGCGAAGCCAAGTGCCCCTACTGCGGCACGCTGTACCGCCTGAAAGCCGGCGAAGTCTTCGCAGGCGGGCATTGAACAAAGCGGGCCTCGGCCCGCTTTGTGTGTCTCAGCGCGCCGACAGCGCGCGGCTCCAGATGCTGCCGGGCGCAGCACCTCCGTGCAAGGCCAGCATGTCCGTGAAATGGCGCCGCTCCCCGCCGCGCAGCTTGACGATGGGCGCCGCCACCTGCGGCGCCTTCGCCAGGCACAGCTGGGGGTAGAGCAGGTACCACTTCCAGCGCAGGGCAGAGTGATAGAAGAAGGCCGTGTCCTCGGCCTTGAACAGCGTGAGCCGGGCATCGGGCAGGCGCCGCATCACCTGCTGGGCCGCGACATGGATCAGAAGGTAATTTGGATCGGGAATGCCCTGCAGCACCTCGGCGGCGTCGGGCCGCGACTGCAGGCGCTGCAGATAGGCCTCGGGGCCG